>NZ_FR878151.1:13740-24847 GCF_000434315.1 Eubacterium sp. CAG:156
GAACTCCATTAATCGAACCATATACTTTATTAAATTTTTTACTATCAATAGCTCCCTGTATAACTCCTGCAAGACTTGCATTTATTGCTACTGTTGGTCCGCCCGACTGGGCAACTAAACAATTTCTCATAATTTCCTCCTAAAAAGTCAAACTAATTCTAGTATAAACGAATTTATGACAAAAAACTATATCTATGTTCAGAACTTTTTATTTTTATTTGCATAAAATACTAATGTAAACATTAGAAAGATGGTGTATAAATGAGCTGCACAAATTGTAATATGCATTCTAACCAGATGTCTCCCTGCAGATGTAGCAATCAGGCACGAATGAACAATATGTACCGTGGTCGCAATCAAATGAGTGGAAATATGAATCAGCCTTGTTCTTCATGCAGGAATGCCGGTCCTAATAAAAAAGATGATAAACATGATAAAGAAATGAATTCATGCCCTTGTCATAAAGATGGTTGTGACATAGGAACTGATCATGTTGATAAAATGAATCCGGCTATGGCATTTGTTCCATGGCAAAAATGGGGTGAACTTTTCGATATGTGTGATGCATTTGAATGCGGAACCATATTTAAAGATTTAAATAAACCATGGAGGGGTAGAAATGAAGAATAATGCAAATCGTTTAAAACTTATGAAAATAATTAATCAGGCAAGTTTTGCAATGGATGACGTAAAATTATTTTTAGATACTCATCCCAGTTGCTCTGAAGCGATTGAATATTATAAGAAAGTTAAAAAAATAAGAATGGATGCCGTAGATGAATATACAAGGGAATTTGGTCCCATTACAGCCTACGACGTTGATGTTAAGGATTATTGGAATTGGAACGATTCCCCTTTACCATGGGAAGGAGGTAATTGCTAATGTATAGTTATGAAAAAAGACTTCAGTACCCGGTAAATATAAAATTTAGGAACCCCAAAATTGCACAGGTAATAATATCTCAGTATGGTGGAGGATATTGCAATAACGTGTGACGGTTTTTATATAGAAGAAAGTAGTGATTTTTTATAGAAATTTAGGGAAATAATCTTAGATTTTAAAAGGCTTATAAAAAAATTCGGGAGCACCTTAATGATGCTCCTTTTACTTACTACTATTCGTAACAGCATTCGTAGTTTCTTCACTATAATGCTCAAAGGTTATCATATTTTCATTCTTAAAGAAATCAAATTGACAAGCTATTATACTTAATATAAATAATACAAGTATCACTACATTAACCGATATAAGCCATGACCATCTTCTTGCTGTTCTTCCTGTAATTGTTTTTATAAAATCCATTAACAACCATATTATATTTATAAAAACGAATCCAACTATTAAAGCTATAATTGTTACTCTATAGATAGATGCTTTATGTATATTTTCTATTACAGAACTCGAAAATGTCATTCCTCCTGTAAACGCTAAAACTATCGAAGCAAAGATTCCCAGAATAGATATATACTCTTTTTGCATATCCTTTTGATTCTTTTTTATATCATTGGACATGATTTCTATATGATTAATTGTTCTTTTCTGCGACTTTCTTACCCATTCTTCTGATGCTTTAACCTTCTTTTCTAACTCTTTCGAAAACAATTTTGTTTTTACTAACTCTGACATTGTCTCATTCGACATAGTCTTTGTGTAATTAATTCTTGCAATATCCAGATTTGTATGATCATATAATTTTATAATCTCTTTTCTGATATCAATCTTATTTCCATTATTATCAACATTTTCAATTGTGTATCCATCTTTTATTGTTTGCATATTTTGTGCTAAAATTTCCAAACTTCCAATTTCAGAATCTCCATCAATTAAAGTTAACGTTGAAAAAATATCCGAATAATAATGTCGAAAATTTTCATCATCGCATTTATAATATATATCCTCTAATTTTAGGAAAAAATCTTTCCTACTTTTTGCATCTTTTAATATGTCTTGCGATTTAGATAACTCTTTCAAAACATCATTTAGAGAATCTCTCCTCTCCTGTTCATCTAATACCCTCATTCACCTATCCTTTATTTTTTATTAACTCTTTTGGAATAACTTGATGGTCTCCCAAGCCATTCCTATATATTATATCCCATGCTTTTCCTACACTATGCGTATCACTAACCATATCCCACGGATTTAATTGACGCTTTCTTTCAATAATGGGAACAATTAATTTTACATAATCCTGCTCTATTTTTACATTATATTGCATTCTAATAGGCATAGCACCAAAACCGCAATACTGTCTATAAACCGCTGGAGCAACCGGTCCAAATTGCCATGCTTCCATGTCATCCGAGAATCCCGCTAACCCCTGTTGTAATAGTTCCCTCTGAATATAATAAAGGATTTTCTGTAATTGTAAATTTGAGATAGGATGTTTATCTTTAGTGCATTTAGTAATAACATATTTGGCTATATCTAATGCTCCATACATATGTGTTACCCCTTCCTTATATAAATAAAAGACCACAACTGTAGTCCGCCTATTTAGTATCAATATATTCATTTTTACTATATTTATTTACAAATATGATAACACACAAAATTTTTTTAGACAATATATGTAGGCTTATATTTTTACATTCTTTGATATACGAGTAATGATTCTCACCTGCTTATAAAGTTCTTGGAAAAATAAAGGGAGCACCGAAGTACTCCCTTTCATCATCTACCTTATATATTTAGCTTTAACCCAGTTATCATTTTTCTTTCTGTGAGCCATCAGATAGCCATTGATAAAGCGATACATGTCTGCATTGCATGTCGTCCCTTTAGTAATGCTTCCGACTTTTTCACCTTTTACGTTGAATGTGTTTATTTTTCTGGTTGAATATTTCTTTATCCCACTATCGAATGCATTTAAGATTCCTATTACAATTGCCTGCGCCATTTTCTTTGCATTATAAAGATTTGCATCGTCCTTATCATCAACAAAGCAGCATTCAACTAAAAGTGCTTTCTTACGTGCCGGTGCTGTGTGATTTAATACGTAAAGGTCAGTTCTTGTCTTTACACCTCTGTTTGCAAATCCCAGTTTTGAAATCTCCTTACAAATATTCTCAGCAGCTTTGTATGAATCACTTGATTTGTCATACACATAAACTTCTGTCCCGGTATTCTTACCGTTTCCGTTTCTGTCATTTGCTCCACTGTTAAAATGAATTGATACATCCAAATCAACCATGTGTGCATTACATTTTGTCCCAATCCTGTTTAACACATCACTCTGAGATGTTCCATTGTTGCATGTGCAGTCGTACACTGTATGCCCTGCTGCTTTCAGATATTTAATAACATATCCTTTTACTTTTCTTGACTGCGTTGATTCCTTAATTAATCCAACTGCTCCGCACGCTATTTTTCCATCCGGATTATGTCCTGCATGTACATTTATCTTCATATCTATTCCTCCACTTCCGGCAATCCTGCAACACTTGTTAACATACTAACCACTCCTGCTGTTGCAGAAATTCCAATTATTGAAACCCAATCAAGCTCTGTGATTAAATTTCCAACAGTAATTAATGATACTGATGTCTGTGCCATTGTTTTTACAGCTCTGACACCTGCTGCCTTAATCCATTTCTTTGTCTTGTCACTCATTCGTTTACTCCTTTCCCTGCTTCATTGGCAGTTCCTTTACTCTCTTATAAATCTCTGTTCCTGTTCCATTTCCACCCAGTGCATGATATGCATTATATAAATGTTCAAAATCATCCAAAGCTTCAACTGATATATGCTCCTGAGCTATGTACTGTTTTCCCAGCGTGTATATCTTGTTATGCAGAATTGCAATAACTCCGTCCTTAATTAATTTATATGATGAATTTTTTAATTTGACATAATTAACTGCACTAACAAAAATTGCACCAATTAATGAAGGAATCCCACACAAGGATAAAATCTGATAAAGTGTCATATATATCTCCTTTTTTATTCCTCTGTTGTTTCTTCTGATTTGTTATAGAGTTTATAATTTATATATCCATAATCAGTATTGTCCATTGAAGAGTAACGTAAATATAAATCATCAAAAGTAGAAATATCATATTCTTTATTTGATGTAACTTCAAAAAGACTATCTGAAGGTTTAGTAAAATCTATTTCTTTTTTATCACAATGAATAGAACACCAGTCATTTTTTGGTGGCAATGTATAATCTTTAAAACCGCCTCCTTTTGTATTAGCAGTTCCAAACTTTATATATTTGTATTTCCTTACATCAATAGGAACATTTTTATTTCTAGTTATATTAATCATTCCCTCGTGTTCTATTCCAAGAGTTCTACACATATCAGAATATTTTACAGTCATATTTTTAATTTGATTTGTAGTTGTGTTATTAATGGCATCAATCTGACTTAAAGCTGTACTATTAATGGCACTAATCTGACTTGTAGCTGTGTTGTTAATACTCTCAATCTGTGTAGATGTTTTACCCTCAATAATTCCTATCTGATGTGTAACTGTGGCATTTATGTTATTCAACTGTTGATTTGTTACATTTGTAATGTTACTAATCTGACTTGATGCTACTGTATTAATACCTTTTATCTGCGATTCTCCTGCGGCTGTCGCAGAACTGTTTATAGCTTCAATCTGTGATACTGCCGTGTTATTAATATCTGTAAGCTTTGCATTAGTAGTATTTGCCAAATCACCCATTTTCGCTATTACAAGAGAATCTAAGTCTTTAATCTTACCGTTTGTCACCTCTGCTATCTGATTAACAGATTGTTCTGTTTTTATGTCTATCTGCTTTAAGCATTCTTCGTTTACCTTTACTTTGTCATTTGCTTCGGCTACAAGTTTTTCTGCGTTTTCAAGCTTTTCTTCAACATACCTTCTAAAAGGCTTTTCCTGTTCAGGTTCAATGTAATCTGCCGGCTTTGTACGTGCCTTAACAGGAATAATAACAGTCTTGATTGTTGTTTCACTATCTGAGTTAATTATTTTCAAATATGCCAGGATTTTCTTATTTTCCTGCAATAAAATATCAGGTATTTCTACCTGACTATCGTTTATTGCTTTATTTATTGTTATTTCGCTATTATTGTTTGAAAACTGTACCTCTGTTCCATCTTCTACTTTGTCTGTTATCTTAAGAATCTGCCCCTTGTCATATTGATACAGCTGTTCAATCTGCGTCAGGGTTGAGTTTCCAAATCCTACCTCATGTATGTTATTGTCCATGTCTGCCTCCTTTCTATGCATCATATCCGGATATAAACTTTCTGTTAACAAAAAGAATGTTAGCTCTTCTTCCTCCACCACTACCTGCTACATAGTTACCTGATGTTGCCGGATTTGTCTTTAAATTTCTTGTGAGTAACAGATTAAATCCACCTTGTCGAACTATCTCGAAAGCTGTATCTGGGTAAGCTGCCCAATCAGCGTTAATTGCAGCTATTGGAATATAACCATCTGGTGCATTGATAGTTGCCGGGCTTTCAGTCACAACCGCTGATACACAGCAGAACATCTTTCCAAATATATCCGATACATTTTCAATCTGTGCAGTGCCGTGTACAATTAAGTCACCACCAACACCTAAATTCTCTCCTACATTTGCATAACTCTTAGTCTCTAAAGAACCGTCTATATGAGCATAACTCCCAATATTCAAAAAACCGTCTATAACTGCATATCCTTTAGCAAACAGATTACCATCTCCATTCACTTCAAACATGTGATCATATGTACTGCCACTTATAAGTTTCTGTATACAAAATCCTGCCCATTTTTCTCCTGGAGTAGGTGGTTGCATGTATACACCATAAGTTCCCACATCTGACGTTACTTCCTGTGAAAAAGTTGAATCGCTAATATTCCAACCGCCTACTTTTCCGCGATTAGCCATTAATCCATCGTTTGACATCATTCCAACTAAATTACCTGACGAATCTGTGACCTTTAAAACACCATTGCCGTTCTTTTCTCCACCAAGATTAAGAGTACCACCCTTTGCCCAGTCGAAATTGATACCTATAGTTGAAAGTACTTTTGTAATTACATTGCCGTCTTTTCCAAGTCCTGCATTAAATGTCTTTCCACCATCAGTCGAAACCGCTATTGCATTGGCTGTCATTTTCCAGATTGTTGTTGATTCTTTCAATGTTTCCTTATCGTGAAGATAGAAAATAGTTGAACCATCTTTCTGTTTTTCTTCTGTCTTATATATCCCAAACGAACCCATCATCAAATCCGTCAATCTCTGCATTTCGTTATTGTAATCATTAATCAAATGTTGATTATTCTGATTTGCCTTTGATACTATCTTGTCAGATATTGAAAAACGCTGGTATTGATTTTCTGTTTCAGTTTCAGCGTCTAAAGATAACTCCTGATTACCACAAAGTGTAAAAGTACAGTTTGTGACAAAACTTTCAAATGACCTTCCTTTTCTGTCAGTTACTTTAATACTGTCCCCTGCTTCTATTGTAGGGTCAGATAAACACGATAAACTGTAAACCCTTATTGTTGTTCCTACCACGGAACTTTTTAGTATATTCATTACTTTATTTGCCATGTCCTCTGTCTGAATCAAAGGATTATCTTCCATAGTTAGAACATATCCTTCTGTTCCAACAAATGCCGTCTTGTTTTCTTCCGTTGGTTCAGATTCTCCTTCCTTAACAGTTGTAACTGTATATCCAAATCTTGCTCCTGTTATTGTCATTGATAAACGATTCTTTGTAAGAGTTGACTGTTCAGTTATCTCATAAGGTGAATCAGATTTTTTATACCATGTAAATTTTAATTTCTGATCATCTGCTGCTATGTATGCATATTTGCCTAAAATCTTTCCACAGTAACTTACAACGTCTCTATATGTAAGTGAATCCGTAGCCGGTTTTGAATTAACTATATAATCCGCTCCGGTTCCTAAATTTGCATCTAGCGTTAAGCCACAATGTTCGCACGCATCCTGAAGTATCTCACGAATACTTGCAGGATATGCCAATGTACTTTCAGCATATGGCAAATCAAGAAACAATATCTTATCATATGCTTCAATTACTATGGTGTCTCCTGAATCCTGGGCACTGTTAATGTAAAAGATTCCCTTTGTTACATATTCAAATTTGTCTTCTACTAAAAGACCTATCTTTGTTGATATTCTTGCATCTGTCAGGTCCACATCTTCAAATCTTTCATCTGTATTATCAATTGTTAGTGATAATTTAGCAGCTACAACACTTCCTACATCAAACGTGCTGTCTGATGATGTCGCTGAATTAATTGAATAAGCTAAAACATCTGACATAGTTAATGGTATTTGTGAATCATCTTTAAGAATTATTGTATCTTCAAGTGAGAATATTCTTTCTTCTTTTATACATTCTTTATATTTTTCTGTTACATTAATCATTTAATTTCCTCTTTTATCGTTCTAATAAATTTATTATAGCGTTGCACCGGTGCAACTTTTACTGTTCTATTAAATCTACTCCGACACCAACATAACATGGTAATCCATTTACAGCACTGTACACCGGATATGTTGGTGTTCCTGCGTACATTTTGTAGTTTTTCTCCATGTATGTAACAGAAAAGAACGCATCTCCAATAGCTGTATTTAACGCGTTTCTTTCAGCTGCTGTCAATATCGGATATTTCACACTAAGTTTTAATTTTGTGGCTATAATATCCCCGGTCATTTTTCCATTTAATAACCTACCGGTGTTCTCACTCTATATTTTCTCATAGCTCTCCTCAATTCCATTAAGAGCCGGTTCCTTATCAAATTTCTTATTACCTGTATTAATTATTAGTGTTGCTCCCATATCATTTACCTTTCTAAAAAAAGCATATGCCCCATTCTAAATAAGAATAGGGTTTATGCCTACTTTTCTGGTTCTACTATTTACATCCTTTACGACATAATCTGTAATTTGTTTTCCACCTATATATACATATATTGGTGTACTGTTATTATTTTGTCCATTGCCGTTACCCATTGCAGCCTTTACTGCCGAGTACACACCTGTACTTATACCTTCAACAATCTGTTGATTATTTGCTACAGCAGTTTTACCGTTACTAAATGTACCAATCATTTCGTTGTGGTTAGCATAGAACAGTCCATCTTCACCATCCGGAAATCCACCATCCTTAAACGTCTTAATGTGATCAACATTAAAACCAAATGTTTGACCGCCAAATGTTTGACCAGCTATGGAAAATGAAGGTATTTGAATTGAAACTTTATTTAAGTTATCAATAATATACTTATTAATCCATCCAATAACTGTATTAATAGCTTCTTTGAAGCCCTTTTTTAATTCTTCAATCTTATTTTTAGCCCTAATGGTAAATTCAACTTCTTTATCTTTCCATTCATCTGCTCTATCTTTCCACCAACTTTTTACATTTTTAACAGTTGTCTTAACTTCTGCTTTTAATTCTACTGTTTTTTCTTTCCATTCTTTGGTTTTTTCTTTCCATTTTTGTTTAATTTCACTTGCCTTTTGTTTTGCCTCAACCTTTAATTTTGCTACTTTTTCCTTCCAGTCTGATGTTACCTCTTTCCATTTCTGTTTAATTTTTTCCTTTGTTTCGTTTATTTTAGTCTTAAGTTCAGCTACTGCTTCAAGTGTTTTGTCCTTAAGTTTATCCCAATCATCCTTTAACTTATCCGCCAAATCTTTTGCCTTAGTTGCAAGTGATGCTGTTACGTTCATAATTGGAGTAGTTAATAATTTGATTGCTTCTACCAAACAGTCCCAAACATCTTTGGCTACTTTTCCCCAATCCGCATTTTTTATTGCATCTACTATTCCGTCAAAAATACCTTTTGCAAAATCACAGCATCCTTGAGTAAATGATTGAAGAGCCTTTAATGCTTCGAAAATCATTCCCAGCCAGTCTACGCTTGTTATAAAACTTACAACATCTTTACCGATTGCTTCCCAGTCAACTTCAGCAAAAAATGAAGAAATACTTTCACAAATCCCTTTTACTCCATCGCCTAATGTTTTCCCGGCTTTTTTAAAGTCGATTTTATCAAAGCAATCATTTACTGCCGTTGCAAGGTCACTTCCGACACCATTCCAATCAAAAGTTTCAACAAATCCAAAAGCTGTATCTATTACTGCTTCAATACTATTTCCTAAAGTCGAGCCAACTAATGACCAATCTATTGTTGAAAAAGTACTATTAAGAGTTGTTGCTATGCTGGTTCCCAGTTTTTCCCAATCAAACTTTGTTATAAAAGTATTGAAGAATCCTAAAACTGTATTTATCCCATTTCCAATTGTAGACCCAACAAGAGACCAATCTATTGCTTCCATTGCTCCATTTAAAAAATCTGCTATGTTACTTGCTATACCATTAACCTTTTTCTGTATTTCAGGCCAATTAATTGAACTTAAAGCACTATTGATTTTTTCACCTAATGCCTTGCCTACACTAGACCAATCATTATTTTTAATATCATCAGCTAAACTGCTTGCCACATTAACTTTTTCTGTTTTCCATGCCCCTGCATCATCAGCACCGCCGCCTGTACCTGTACCAGTACCTGCACCTGATGAATTATTATCCTGACTGTCTAGTTTGGTAATTTCATCAAATCCTGCCAATGACTTTTTATACTTTTCATTGGCTTCTGTTGCAGCATTGGTTGAATTTGCGCTGTCATTCATTGAAGAGGCAAAATCCTTGCTTTGATATACAGCTTTTGTATATGTTTTTTGTCCTGTTAGTGCTGCAAATAATTCACCTAATTTATTTATTGCATTAGCTATTGTATTTACTATATTAGCTATCATTGGAGCAACCGCTGTTGCTAAAGGCTGAAATGCAGCTACAATTGAATTTTTCAGATATGCAAAACTACTGTATAGTTTGCTCATGGATTTATTAAATGAATCGGATTGTCCGGCTAATCGCTTAAATCCATCTGTTAAAATCTGCATTAACTGCATAATTAACATAGACATAACTATACTATTAATCATTCTTAAATTTTGGGATATACCTTTACTGAAATTTGCAATTTTATTTTTAGCTCCTGTAGCAGCCCTTCCTAAAAGCGAAAACTTGGCAATCGCTCCACCTACTTTGCTTCCGACATTTGCAATTCCCGAACCAAATTTCTTAATTGCCGATACTCCATTTTGAAATTTATGAATCATACTTGAAGCGGCGTTTCCAACATTTTTTAATTTACTTACGACATTTGCCATAAATGACCCTTTAGTAACCGAAGACAAAGAACCTAAAGACTGTCTTAATTGCATAATTCTATTCTTTGAACTGGCCATTGTCTGCTTTGATTGCTCCATTTTAGCATTAGCTTGTTGTTGTCTCATTCCCAAATTATTCATACTGCTACTTGCCTGCTGATAGCTTAATTTAAGACCTGACAATTTAGCTTCCTGCTGCGTAATCTGTGTATTCAGTTTTTGTAATCCCTGTTCATTTCCAAGTTTTAGGAACCCTCCGTCTACATCTGAAACTTCTGATTTCAATTTGCTCAGTTTATTATATGCCTGCTCGCTTTCAGCATCGACCTTGTTTAAAGCCTGTGTCATTTGTTCATAATTCATAAACTCACCGTCTACTTCTCCAATTTGATAATTAGAGTTTTTCAACTGTTTCATGGCATTTTCAAGTTTTAAAGCCTTGTCCTTGTTAGTATCTAATATTTGCTGTAAATGTTGCATTTCTTCCGATATACTACCATTAATGTTCATATTAGATAAAACGTTAGACATTTTAGAATAAGCATTTCTCATTTCATTCAATTTAGTTTCCTGCTGCGTAATAGCCGTTTCATATTTCTTTGCCTTACTTTCAGCAATATTGTATTTGTTTCCCAAATCACTTACACTTTGTGCATAACGTTTTGTTGATTCAACAGCACTTTGATATTTCTTTTTTTCACTTTCCAATGCTTTTCCAATTCTTTGTGCGTTTTTATCTGCTGACTTTCCAGCTCTTGATATATCTCCATCTATATCATTTAATGCATCTGATACTTTTTTTACTGAATTTTTAGCATTATCCATACTTTTCTTGAAATTATCAATTTCAGCACTAAATCTTACCTTAATCTCTTCAACTGTCATCCTATTTTCACCACCTTTCCCT
>NZ_FR878151.1:24881-37042 GCF_000434315.1 Eubacterium sp. CAG:156
CCTACTAATTATTAAATTCATTACTTATTTATTTTCGTATTGTTTACATATCTATACATAATGTTCTTGTATTTATTTATTTTTGCCTGTTTTGTTGCTTCATTTTTTTCCGCTTCACTCCAAAACGGAAATACTTCCGTAATATTTGTTTCTTCTTTTTTAAAAATCCATTGAGATATTAAATCTGCCTCTCTAAAAGCTATTATTGCCCGGTCCTGATTTTCTCTTTTCCTGCGTTCATTGTAAATTTTAATAAATTCAATAGCCTCGCCCCACGTAAAATCTAATGCTTCATAAAATCCTGCACCTGCTACTCTTGTTTCAAAAATTATCTTTTCAACTGTTAATTCCTGCTTTTTACTCTCTGGGTGTTTCTATAATTTCTTTAACCTTTTCATTATTGTCTCCCATTACTTTGTCAATTTCATCAAATACATTGTCATATGTATCTTTTACACTCTTAAGCAATGAATTTGCCTGATCCTTTTTTATAATTCCGGATGCTACAGCAATATCGGTTAATACTTTTGCAAATCCATCCATTCCACAAGTTCCATTATCGACTAATAAATCATATAATTCTTCTCCATCTGTAATAACATTGCCGTTATCTTTATAATTTAATGCAGTATCAAATACCGCTACTGTTTTTTCAATTTCATTTATTCCACCCATCAAAGTGGAAAGTGTGTCTTCCTCAAATTTTTCTTTTAAACTTCTCTGGCCACCACAAGTTAATCTTAAATGTACCTTTATCATTTCTTCATTGTTTTTTAATCTTAATTCTAATGTTTTCATAATATAACTCCTTATTATTACTCTTAAAAAAGTGAGGGCATAAACCCTCACTATATTATGCTGCTGGGTCTGTAATCTCCCAATCACTCTGTAATGATACCGATAATTTTGCACTGATTAATTCGTCAACTTTAGCACCATTAATCATGGTTGATACATATCCAGTTGCTTTAAATGTTGTTCCATCCGGGAATGCTACATCAACAGGAACTATATTTCCTGCCTTTTCAAGTGCTTTTAATTTTCTGAAATCACTTGTTGTACTTGAATTATCATATAAATATGAACATTCCCATGCCTTAATATCCTTTACACCCTGTACAGTAATTTTTATTTTGTCTTTTAGTGTAGTTGCATCAAGTTCTGATGGTGAACCTCCAATATCGCCTATATCTGTTACATAATTAAGTGCAACACTATTAACCTTTACTGAAATTCCAATACTTGCCAAACCCTGTTTTGTATTTTCAACTGCCATTACTGCTACCTCACTTTCTTCATTACTTTGTGTTTCAGTTGTCTTGCTTGTACTTGCCATTTTCAACCTCACTTTCTTATAACTAAATAGTGGTTATTACCTCTATGCAATAACCACTCTCTAATCAATTAACCTGTTTGTTCTAACATCAACATATCTGCTATATCTTAATGTTTTTCTATATAATCCTGAAGCATCTACGCTATCACTATCAGGTGTTACATAATCGCGTTTAAATCCTAACGTTATCATCTTTTCATCAGCTAACATTGCCAAATCTATAACACTTTCAAATGAATCCGCCCACACATCAATCTGATACGATAACAAATCACGTATCTTTATGTTGGTATTACTATTATTAATTTCAAAAAACGTTATCAAAGGCACTGTATCAATCTTTTTAGGGAAATTCATAGATACCTTCAACCCATCTGTATCAATTTCTTTTAGTAAATCTAAAATCTGTACTCTTGCATCTACCATATTATCTAAGCTCCATTACTACTGCTGTTTTTAACTTCTCTTTGATGTTATCTTCATTATTTTTCATAGCCGGATATAAAAAAGGTTGTGGCTTTTGACCTTTAGTGTAATGCCACTTTCCTTCCTCATCTTTATATCTCCACGGTGTTTGTCTATAATGCAAATTTATCCCTTCACGCGTTAGCCCTGCTGATTGCCCTACTGTACCGGTTCCAAACTCAACATATGCGGCATATTCAATATTTGAAAATACTTCTCCTACTATTATGTTTCCATCCTGTACCACTCTTGAAAAAATATTTTCTCTTAAATGTCCTGTATCAACCGGTGCTAAGTCTTTTGCATCATCTGCTATTTCCTGCGCTATTTGCTTAACGGTTTTCATTACATTATTTTCAAGGTTTTCCGAATTAACAGACATTTTGTCTATGAAATCATCAAATCCTTTAGAATCTACTTTAAAATCCATTTTATCTCACCCTTTCAGCTAAGAGTAATCTGTAACTTGGATAAGGTTTTACAGCTATTATATTGTATAAAATTCCTGATATTGAAACTCTGTCCTTTTCTTTTATTTCATCATCAGAAAATAAACATGCCTGCATCATCTCATTTATACGCTCGCCATATTCTGCAATTTCTACCTGACTTGATATAGGTAACCATATTAGTTCCAGGTTGTACGCTGATTCTTCAGGATAATTATATTCTGTATTACCGTATCTATCAGTTTTAAACTCATACGGATATACCGGTGTAGATTTAATATTTTCCATTACCTTTCTTTTTGAAAAACCAAATCTTCCCCTATTTCTTATCATTTCGTCTTGCATATACTCTCCTATATCTTGCCAGTTTACTTAATAGCTGCTCTTCTTTTGTATCATAATCATTACTTGACATATATGTCACGCTTTGGCTTACAACACCTTCTGAATAGCTTTCTGATTTTACGTTTTTTGCCATATCTCTATTGTAATACGTCTGTGCTAAGTTTATCTGAGTGGAAACAAAACGACTATCAAGTTCCTTATCATAATCCAAATTAAGATAAAGTTTAATAGCCGTTGCCGCTTCATCTAGATATTCTGTCAATGTAACCTCCATATTAGCATCAACAGTTTCTAAACCTAGTCTTATTTTTAATCGGTCTAATGTTTCCATCTTTACACTCCTCTCCACTATTTAACAGTTTCTTTTTTTCTCTGTTGTGGTTTCTTTTGCTCTGTAAGTTCAGATACTTCGTAATTTAAAGTATCTGCTTTACAAATTTTTATAACATCATTGTTACTGCATTCCGTTGTAAAACCAGTATTTTTATTTAATATCTTAACCGTCATAGTTTACTCACTTTCTGTCTTAGGCCTTATTAGCTGTCATGCATGCCAAGCACTTCTTCTGAAATACTTTTGCTCCATAGATATGCAATCCTTTAACTGCATCTTTAAAACTCTTTTCAGGTCTGTATCCTTCAACTTCTGTAAGCTGTTCAGCATATGAAGTTGCGGCATTTGTACCTGCTATGATTTTATATTTTGTTCCTGATGTATTAGGTACATTATTTGATACCCAAATCTTAAATCCTGCTGCAACGCCTACATAACCGCCTTCTAAGATTGCCTTATTATAATCTGTTCCATTTGCAACAAATCTGCTGTCTTTAAGTAATAAGCCATGATACCATGCCGGTACAACAACCCATCTGCCTACTAATGGTACATTTGCTTCTGTCAATGCGGTTCCTAAATCTACTAAATAATCATATGCATTTGCGGCTGTTGGTACAATTGGTGAATCGTCACTTCCAATTGTTGAGCCTGCTTCTACTGCCATTAAATTTGCAATAAATGAATCTGTTACATCATTCATTCCATAAGCAGTTCTGGACATTGCTTCATTCATTAATTTAGGATTTGTCTGTGCATTATCCACATCATCAATTCCAAAGTTAAAATACTTTGACTGATTAATGGTTAATATCTGCTGTGTTCCATCAAGATCATCCGGGTCCTCAATGTCACTTCCCTTTGTATAATCCTTAATAGTAATATCGCCAATCTGGTTAACTTTAACAGTATCACCAAAGTTTCTAATTTCACCTTCATAATCTCTGTTTACCAAATTAGCATATACATGTGCTTTGTCTAAATGTTCTAATAATCTCGCGCTCCAAATCTGTGGAATAAAATTTTTAACTGACATCTTTTAGTCTCCTTTTCTCTTATTTCTTGCCTGCAAGTACTAACTGCACTTCATCCCAATTTTTATTAATTTCATCCGCTGACATAGTTTTTATTGTATCTAGCGTAATCGTTTTAACTGTTTTCGGTTCTTTAGGCGGTTCTCCCTGCATTTTTTTGTTAGTTGCATTAGTTACTGCTGAATTAAATAACTGTTCAAAGCTATCGATTTTTGCATTTGTGTCTTCGGCATTAGTTCCTGTAAGATAAGATGCAAAGCTAGAATCCAATCCTCTTTTTAATAATTCTTTTCCTGTAGCAACAACCAATTGTTCATGCTCAAACTTCTTTCGCTCAGCTTCAAAAGCCTTTTTATCTTTTTCAAACTGATATTTTTCTCTTTGTTCAGCACTCATTTTCTCTAATCTTTTTGCCTCATCCATGTTGTCAAGCTGTTCCTGCTCCCACTTTGTTCGTGCTGTATTTAATGCTTTTGTAACTGTGCTGTCTATACGGCTTTGTATACCTTTTGCCAACTCAGGTCTTGCCAAAATATCATCAACACTAAACTTTTCCATCACATCATCAAGGCTTAATTCCTCAGGATGATTTTCAGGTTCCTGTGGTTCTTTGGGTTCAGCAAAAAACTGTAACTTCATCTGTAAACGTCTACTTTCTTTTCTCATATCTAACTCCTATTCCCTGTGAGTTCCTGCCTCACAGTTTACTTGTTTTTATATACACCCAATAAGTCCCTGCCTTATTGTTTGTTATAAACTCTTGGTTTTTACGGCTTTTCCTTGCCATATAAAAAAAGCAGATATCATTTGATAACTGCTCTTTAAATCATATTTAATTGTATAAAAATACCACCTAATCTTTCGACTGGGTGGTATTAATACCATGCTATAATATCTTTCTTTTGAAAATTGTTATTCACTAAATACTCCTTTATTCGATGAAATGCATGAGCAGGATAATTCATAGAATATCCTAAAACTAACTTATCTATTTTTTTCTCTCCAGTCATTCTATCCAAAGAAATTATTCCATATTCATCTGAATTTTCTGGAATATATTTATATTTTACGATTTTATCAGTTAATTCTAATAATTCAATTCTTACCACAAAAATACACCTCTTTTCTACAATAAGCTATTTTTATGCTTAAATTCGTCAAGTGCCTTTCTATAATTATATTTTGTTTCTGCTATACTATGTGCTTCTTGATATGTCATCCCCTCCTTATTCATTAATTCATATTCAAGTCGCTCATGTCTTAATAAAATCAAATCATGTTCTTGTATTTCTTTACCTTCTCTTAATCTTCTGAATGATTCAGCCATATCGTAATCCGGATCGAATCTACGTTTTCCACCATACAATTCGTATTCATTTATAAATACATGATCATATATTTTTGATATGTCAGACTCTGCCATACCTGTATTACTTGCAATAGTATTAATAATATTATTTTTCTTACTATTTCTAACAGAATCGTAATAACTATTAGCATGCCTGTTTCTCTTTTCATATAGTGGATCATTATTATCTGTTAACGCACCACTTGTTACTTTCGATTTCATTATATCAGAACTATGCAATTTTTCAATATTTTTTACTCCCGCCCTTACCTTTGCATTTTGATATTCAGAATCATTTTTCAGGTCAATATATTTCTTTTTCCACTCACCATAAGTCATATCAGCTGGCACAAGCTCTGTCTTTCCGGTTATCGGATTTCTTGCACGTCGCTTTAATTTTGAATAGTCTTTTCCTTCTATGTATGCGCTGTCAACACTTCTGCAGTTTGGATGCATCGGTGGATAATTAACACCTACTTTTGCATCTTTCACTAAATGAATTGTTTTATCCAACTTTTGACATTGTACTGAAGTTCTTGTATCAAGTGTAGCAATAAATATATATTTTTCTGTACCTATATCTTCGTAACATTTAAGTCTTGCCTGCCCTGCAATATAATTAACTTCTGTTCTAATCAGCCTGTTTGCTTCATATCTGCCGCTATCTATCTTTTTTACTATTCTGGTAGCCATCTTTTTGCCTGATATACCAATCATTAACCCTTGTGTTAGTATCTCTTCCAAATCATTTGCCAATTTGTCTGTATTGTTCCATATTCTCTTTGAATAGTTTGCACCCTTCCATTCATTTGCAATTGCTGCCTTTACCGCCGGATTACTTAGTTTATTAAAATCATAAGCTAAACCTGTACCTTTTTGAATCGTGTAATGCGTCTGATAAAACGATGTTTGATATGTGTCTATCATTCTCGCCTGTAAAGCCATTTCAGTTGCCCACCCTATATTCTGTGCCTCTGAATATATTAAATCACGCATTGCTTCAATTCTTGCAATTCTGGCAGCATACGCAGGAGCATTAAGTCTGTTAAGTATATCCTGCTTAATCTCCTCATTGTCAGTACGGTCATATATACGCTTTAAAGTATTATATACCTCTTTTGTTTGTTGAGTATTCAGCAATTTTAAAGCCTCTTCAATGGTCATTTGTCCTTCTGTTGCATATGTTGAAAAAATCTTGCCAATTTGTGCATTTAACTCTTTAAATATATTTTCATAATATCTGTTCACTTTGATAATTGTCTTATCGTTTTTTTCCTGAATTAACTTTTCCAAATCAATGCTTCTTTTTTCCCAGTACCTAGCCATTTATTCACCTACTCGTCTGCTTTTTCCTCTTGACTTTTATTATTACTTTCTTCTCCAGATTGCTCTGTTGATTTAGTTAATCCAAAACTATCCAAATATTCCTGTTGTGCCTCTTTTTTCTGTATTTTTAAATTTTCAAGCACTTCATCAACATCTTTAACGAACCATAACTGACTAATCAAAGTCTTATTATCAACGATTCCCTGTAAGCTGGTAACCATATTTACAATTTCAGCCTTATCTATTGGCATTGCAATAGTAAAAATTATATCTAGCTCCTTTTTATCTATTGGAACCATTTCCCCTTTAATTGTCAGCCAATGATTATACATTTCAAAACGTTTCTTCAATCCCTTTTCAAAACTTCTCATTTTTGACTTAACTAATATGTTCATAGTCATTAGTTTTAGCATTAAAGCCTGTCCTGAACTGTTCCCGGCAAAATTGTTATCAGTCATATCAACTGTCAATGTCATTTTATGTATTTCTCTTATGATGTCATTACATAAAACATTCATGCTTGCTTCATCAAATACTTTCTGAATGTATTCAATTCGTGCATCTAGTGGTATGCCGTCAAGGAATCTTTCTTTATTCAGTATTTTTATATCATCATCATCTAATGTAATACCAAACATTGCCAAAAGACTGTTTACAAATTTCTTTTTATCTGTAATACGGTCACTTAACAATTCATTTAATCCATCAATAAGAGGAATACATTGTTCAAAATCTCCTTGTCTTTCATCATTATTTTGATATTCAACAATTGGCACTTCACCAAAATAATGTTCTGCTTCGCTTCCCACTATCGGCTTAAATTCAAAATCTTCTAAATTAGTTGAACGGTATCTTTTCATATTATGATCCGTATATACAGTAACATCATAATATTTAACTTCTCCTAAATCTTCCTGCTGCTGATATACGATAGCAAATAATTTATTATGTTCTACTGTATTATCTCTAACCATAATACAATTTCTAGGGTCAACTACTGTTGTTCTTGGTTCAGGGTTTTCCTTGTTATTAGCATATTCCAATTCATATGCTTCACCAAATATTCCTATGTGCTTTGCTATTTTTGCATCACATTCTGAGATAGTCTGATTATCATAAACATCTATTGCCCTTGATATGTCAATTTGTTTCGATTCTTCCCAGTCGTACTGTCTTACAGCTCCATTCTGTATACTCGCCTGTATGCCTGCATTTAGAATCTCCTTTTTCTGTTTATTTTTATTCGCTTTATCACTATTATACTTAACTGGTTCACCCAGGTAATAACCTGTTGATATATCAACAACATACTTTGCATAGTTAGAAAACACTCTTACCTTTTCTATATCTTCCATGTCCGAAGACAATATCTTATGTTTTCCCAAATAGTAATCATAATTTTTCTGTAATTTATGACAGTATTCTTTATGCTTTTTAATTAAATAACGAAATACACTTGAATTTATATTATCAATATCCTGTACCACATCCGGGTCAATATATATAGCCATTCCTTAACCTCTTTTCTACTATAAATTAAAAGCCTCTTGGTCGCTTTTTTGCTTTCAAGTGGCTGTTTCTTCTAATTTCTTCAACTGAATATCTTAAAGCTGCCATTGCATCATCAAAGAAATTAACAGGTTCATCCAAATATAACCCTGTCTTCTGGTCTATTTGCCATTTCCATTGACTAATTTCTTTATAAGTGTTTGTGCAGCTATGATGTATATGTATTTTTGGTATTTGTTTTAAGTAGTCTATTTGTGCTTTGACACTTCCGGGACCTTTTATAACACCTCTGGCTCTTTTATATCCTGCTTTCTGCCACATTTTTATTCTGTCCGGCTCTGCACTATCACAATACATCATTAATCTTTTATCAAATTTCAATGCATCTGCCATTTGTATGATTTCACTTGTATCTTTTTCGTAAACATACAGTTCTTTACACACATACAGTTCACCATCTTTAAACCCAACATTTAGCAAAGCGTTTGCATGATTAAATCCAAAATCCTGTGCATTAACCATGTAATCAAATCTGCTTGGTGTTATATCAAAGTCTTCAACAATATAATTACTAAGAATTAATCCTCCTACTTCTCCCCATTCTCCTAATCCATATACACGATATCCTTCAGGATCTACTAATTTTCTTCTCTCCATTCGTGCTTTATAAGCTTCATCTATAAATCTGTTATTCAAATAATTGCTCGAATGTGTCAATGTATTTTTATCCGGCAAATCAAAAAATACACGCTTTATCCAATGCGTTGCACTTACCGGATTAAATGTTGCTTTGATTTGATAAAACTGTCCCGGTGGTAATTCACCTCTTAATCTATCATCTATTATTTCAAAATCATTCTGTGTTATTTCTGTCGCTTCTTCTATCCATACATCTGTAAGTTTTCCCCTTTTAAATGTAATTGATTTTAATTTTTCACGTTGTTTGTCATCGTTAACACCTCTAAATATTATTTGGTTTCCGTTATGCTTGCATTCCAGCATCAACGGATTTTGCTTTATGCTCCAATACTTTTCCCAATTTTCACCAAACATACGAAAAATAGCGCCTTGCAATTCAGCAAAGGTGCTATCTCTATTAGTTATATCTGATTTTCTAACACATAATAAATTACGGCCTGCATCTTTCATTAATCTAAGTATATAATTTGTAGCTGTGTCTACACTCTTACCTGAACCGGCTGAGCCTTTCATAATTATATATCTTTTGGTACTTTCATTTACTTTTTTAAAAGCCGGATTTAATTCAACCTTTATGTTCATTCACTTCATCACCATAACTTATATTTATATTTAAATTCATGTCTTCTGCGTCTGTATTTAAGTTAATTATATCCTCCGGTCTTTGACCTGCTGTATCTCTTAAAAACTCTGCGCTTGCGACTGAACCCTTAAGCGCTTTTTGTATCTGTGCTATTAATATAGCTGTTTGAATATCTATATTCTTGCCGTTTAAATCTGCAAAACTTTTTATTTGTTCAGGCTCAATTAATTTTCTATTTTTAAGTGGCATACTGAGAAGTAGCTCTAGTGTTTCTTTCATTGCTTTTTTATTTCTCTTTGTTTCACCGGATTTTATTCCACCTTTTCTTCCGGCTTCCTGCAATTCTTTTGTTGTCATATCCTTGAAACTTTTTCCCATTTACTCTCACCTGCCTTTCATCTAATAAAAAGTATAAAAAATGGAGCCTTGCCATTATAGCAAAACTCCAATTAAGGGCGAACGGATTTCAACCGCCTCCTCTGTCACAACCTCACCTGTGTACTCACAACCTAGTGGCTTATCTTGTTGCACTGGTGCATTGTTTGGTTGCACCCATTGTTCTCACTCGTAAACTACTTCCCTTGTTTATAATTTTCCCACGCTCTAGTTACTTTGTCAATTAACTTTTTTTCTTTAACAGATGGTTGCCTAGTCCCATTCTCGTCATGTTCATACCCCATATGTGTATGTGGCTTGCTTTTGACACCATTAACTGTATGATTATGTGTGAGATCTATCTGTCTTTCTCTCTTTCCGTTTTCATCATATAACGTAATTGACTTAGGTTCTCCATCCTTTCCTATAGTTACATAAATTCTGTTCTTTGTCATAGTCTCCATTGGAGTTTTAACTGGTTTTTTCTCATTCTGTACGACAAATTTTATATTTTCAATTTTATGTACTGTTCGATATTCTGTACCATACTTCTTTCCTTTAACACTTATACCACTACTTGCTCCTCTTCCTCCCATAATACAACCTCTTACTATACATATGATTTCAATGCTTGAACTATAGCCTTACTAGTTGAACTAGCAGATTTTCCCTTTTTCATATATTCAGAAACAGCCTCAGCCACAACTTCTCCTGCTGCTTTACCTTTAGTATTACTACCATACTTTGATATTGCCGATAATTTCCCACCATTTATCTTTTTCGCTTGCTTTAAAATATTTCTATCCCACTTTCCAGATGTTCTTAGCTTTGCCTGCTGAAATTTAGTAAGTGAGCTGTTACTTTTTCTCATAAGATAGTTTGATATTAAATGACCTGCCTCATGAGTTCCTGTTCCATATGCTGTATAATCAGCAGTATAATCATTAGGTGCGAATTCATTATTTGACGAACTGTAATACTTTGATGAAAAACCCAACTGTCCCATACCATTAGCACTTGCCTCAGCGTCATTAGACAATGATAACCCTATACCTGTCACTACTGACAAAGGTAATCCAAATTCATTCAAAGTGTCACGAACCCCTTTTAATGTTTTGTCAACAAGTACACTATTTAAGTTCTTGACTTCTTTATCAACTACAATTGTTCCAGCATTTCTGAACTCACTCATCATGTCTGTATTACTTTTTGAAGATTTCTTTGTTAGTCCGCTACTTGCTCCTCTTCCTCCCATTATCATCTCACCCTTCGCGTGGCTCTATTGCCTATTCTTGCCATCCTGCTGCCTCTAACCATATCTTTATCTCTTACATAAGCATAATTAAGAAATTTATCTGTTTCTTCACGGTCTTCCATTCGCTTTCTTTCTAACTCTTTAACCTGCTTTGCATTATAAGATTGATATTCATACCCCATTTTTTCAGCTGCTTGCGCAATCTGTTTTAACGTTCTTGGTACTCTGTCACCAATCATTGAGCCCTCATATTTGTATACATTCCCGTCTTTTTCTTTTCTATAGGTTGCATAATAACCTTCCATATTTACTGTAATCTGCTGTATTCTTCCGGTTCCCATGTTTGCTCCACGTCCGCCCATCTTCTATCACCTTCCTCTTATGCATAAAATATTAAACCATAGCCATATTCCTTTAAATTTTATTTTTTGCTGGTTTATATGTATATTCATATCCAAATGTACTTGCATTATTTTTCAGCCATTTTCCTAAGCTTCTATCATAATTTTTGCTTTCTACCTTTAAATTTTTGATAGCTTTTATAAATTCATCTCTTTTAAAATGGCTCTTTTTTCTTATTGTATAAGTTCCAGCTCTTCTGTTTGCATATACCTTCGGGTCAACATTTGATATTGGAGTTGAGTTTCTGCTACTTGCTGTTACTGCTCTTTGTCCAGTACTCGCCCAAGTTTCTAAATCTGTACCACTAAAATTTCCCCATCCGGCTGACGGATGATTATGTACAAGGTGTTTATCTTTTGTTTCTTCTGTGCTGTAAGATACACTTCCCCGCTTACCCTTGTAATAATTTGTAACGTACCCATTTTCATCTATTTGTATTGCATATTCTCTATTCGCTTTTGTGTGCTTTTTATTAAAGTCCTGTATTATTCTGTCTTCGTTTCCTGTGTTTTTTATTCTGTTCATATAAGCGGGGTGTAATTTTTCTGACGGACTTCCTATCCCTTTTGCAAAAGTCAAGCTTCTTTTCTCACCTTTTGCTCTAAATGATGCACCTCTACCACCACAATTGTTTACCAGCATATTTTCTCCTTATTTTTTTGTACAAAAAAGACACCCCATCCAGAGGTGTCTCTTACTATT
>NZ_FR878151.1:37077-69832 GCF_000434315.1 Eubacterium sp. CAG:156
ATAATATTAGTGCATATTTTCAAATCTTATTCCCGAATCATCATTTGTAACTACGAAGATGGAATCATCTGCTTTTTCAACAAATTCTTTTAGTGATATACTACCTATCATTCCATGTTCATATGCATCTTCCATATCTTTAAATTTAACTTCATCGTTTGTATCTATATTAACAATTCTACAGGGTTTAGAATATAATGTATAATCTCCAATATCTATTGATATTCCTTTCATTCTATGCAAAAATGTGTCCTTTAACATTTATTTCACCTTCTATCTCTTAAACGCGTTATTATCATAATACTTAATTTTTATGTCCTTAGGAAAATTATAGCCTATATCTCCTCCATATACAAGTATCTTACTAGGCTTTATTCTCTTTATTGCTTCATCCATTCCATCATACCATATCTGCTTTGCTTCTTTGTCTTTTTTAACTCCTATGGTTGAAACCGAAACAGTTCCACCCTGCTCTATTCCATCAAAGCAAAAGGCAAATGTTTCTTTATCTGCCCATTGAAGCGTTGGTATTACCGTGATTCCTACGTCCTGCATCATCTGCCCTATTAATTTAGAGCGATAAACATTCCAAATCTTCATAGCCATCGGCATATCCATATACAAGCTAAAGTCAGGGGTAAATACACATTCAAAGTTTCTTAATTTTTCAATATATTCCTGTGGACTGTTCCAAATTCTTTCAAACTGATAATCATCAATATAAAAATGTACTCCGCATTTTGTTTTCTTAGTACTTAATACATAATTGAATGAAATTAAATTTTCCGGTTCAGCATTTTGTGCTTTTATGATTGGCATTTGATAAAAACCCGCACTTCTTAATTCATCATATTCATCCAAATTATATGCATTATATGTACGTTCTCGCTCATCGCCATAATAACCGTCGGCAATATCGTCTAATTCTTCCATCTCCGGAACATCAAACCCAAATTCTTCCATATCAAACTCAAATATATCTTTTAATTCCCTGTCTAATATTTCAAAATCAAAATCGCTATTCATTGTCAATTTATTATGAGCTAATATATATGCTTTTTTCTGCTGCTCTGTAAGGTTGGTTAATATAATACATGGTAATTCTGTCATTTCTAATTCTTTAGCTGCCATTAACCTGCCATGACCTTCAATTACCATATTATTCTCGTCTATTGCTATGGGGTCATTAAATCCAAACTTTTCAATACTTTGTTTTATCTGTTCTATTTGTTCCTTTGGATGCTTTTTTGCATTGTTCTTATATGGTTTTATATCGTTTATTTTTTTGTTTGTTATATCCATTTTTTCATTAGCTTTCATATAGCTTTATACCTTTTATTTTTTGTTTCGCTTTTTAATTTAAAAAAGCACCCCAATAAGGATGCTCTTTCATTCTTCGATGACTCTATAAATACTTAATTTCGGAGGAGGAACTTTAGTTCCCTTTGGGTATTTATCATATTATAATGATAATCTATGTTCATAGGGACATTCAAGGACATATTATTATTTTTTCTATTTCTTGTAGTCCCAGTCCATGTAACCTAGTTGTATGTCTGTATGAGATTCCCATTTCAAGTGCTATCTCTTCCCACTTTTTTGATTGACAGTATCTCTTATATAAGATTCCTCTGTATTCTTCGTTACTTACTTTTGAGATTGTTGTCATAATCTCTGCTCTAATCTCAACTAACTTACGAACCTCTGTATTCCACTCTTCTATTCTTTCCTCGATTGTGCAAATTGTATCTGCCATCTTGTCCTGCGATGTAGAAGATATAACTCTTTCGCCCTGACTTATTGCACTTGTACTTGTTACAAGTTCCTGCAATGTCTGTATTTCTTCTTGTAGTCTCTTTATTCTATGTTCTGCTCTGCTTACCTGGAGCAAATACTCTTTAGCTTTGTTTGTTTCTGCCACGTTATCCATCCTTTCTGTTTTATGCAAAATAAAAAACCAACCACCGAATATTGGTAGTTGGTCTGTTATTCTCATTTATATGCATTAAATATGATATCCCATCGAATCCATTGTGAATATTAAAAAGTATGATACAGCAATTTCTAAATCAAGTCCCTTTTTATTAGCCAGTCTATTTACCAATTCATATTTGCTATCGTCCAATTCTATTTCGATGTGTGGATTTTTTATTTTCTCCCATTCTCTATCTGGATCATCATGTCCCCACGACGATAAAGCTATTGAAGCCCAATTAACATCCATAATTGATTTGTAAATTGTTTCATTAATTGCAAATCTTATTGCTTCAGCTTCGTCCAAAGATTTATCTCTCTCAATAATTCTTATCATATCCTGTGCTGCAAGACAATCTGAAAAATCTAATTTTAATACCATTTACCTTATCTCCTTCCGTCCTATTTATACCCAGATTATATCATTCCACCTACCAATATTCAATTATCAATGTTCGACCTTTATCGACTAATCATCATCCCATTTTCTTGCGTCACGTTCCCTGCGTCTGTCGTCCCTGGAACTCATAACGCATAGTGAATATTAATTTAATCATTCTGTATCGCCTTCTTTCTCAAAATAGAATTTAATCGGTTCTCTGTCCTCATGTATCATTCCGTACCTCAAAGCAATGTTATATGTACACACATCTCTTTGAAGTCTGTCCGGAATCTTCTGTAGCTGCTTTCTGAATGTTTCTAAATCCATAGTTGCCTTATATCTATTACATGAACCGCAAGCGGGCATGAGATTTTCAATGGCATTTGCATCTATACCTGTTATTTCCTCCAAATACTCATAGTTTCTAAGGCAATGCAGATGATCTACATTAAATCCTTTCTCCGGTATCTCGCAACCACAGTACGCGCAGTGACCATTATACTTTTTATACACTATTTTTCTAATCGACTTCGGTATCGCCTTTCGCATCTTCGCACCTCTTTCTTCTATATGGCTCTCTTTTCTCTGCCCATGCCAAAACTTCATTCTCTACAAGTTCTGTTTCATCAGCATCCCACAACCATCTTTTTAAATACGGATTGTAAATTGCAGAATCGCTATGGATTCCTGTACTGTTCTTAAATGTGATATCATACAATTTATGTTCTTCTGGTAATTCTTTACTGCACGGAATCCAACTATTGTTTGCTTTTTTTAAATAAAAATCCTTTTTACATTCTTCGTAGCCTTCCTGATGAGCTTTGTATAGTTCTTCTTCCAACAACTCTTTTACTGCGTACAATCTCCACTCATCTCCATCTTCATACAAATCCATTGGTACTTCTTCTGGAACATTAAATTGAATTAAATACTCTCCAAAATAGTAAGATTCTTCCATTGCTTCAAATGCTTCTCTAACTGTAATCTTTCCACGCTTTTTAGTTAGTTTAAAATATTGCGTATTTCTAGAATCTAATTCTTTTGTAATTTTGACCTTTGCCATTCTTATTCCTCTCTTTCTATTTCTCTCACTCCTTAACATTTCTTAACATTAACATCTTTGTCATTTGCTCTGATGCTCAACTCAATTCCTAATTCCTCTTTCAGAATCTCTATCTGTTCCTGCCATGTAGTGTAATCTTCATCCAGGCAATTAGCCTTGAACATAAATCTGTCTATGGCTCTTTGAACTCTCTTTTCACCAAATCCAAATTCATCATGTAATGTTACTGCCATTAGAATAACCATAGTATCAACAGTATTGAATTTAACGTTTTCAGTAAATTGATTTAATGCTTTTCTATCAACTCCCACCGGAAGACCTATAGCATTTCTCATTTTCAAATCTGTTTATCTTTTCTGCTATAAACTCAACTTTATAATCCTGATGTGCTTCATGTTCGCGCAGTTTCGCATCTCTCCATGCTCCATCTCCTATGTAATATTTGGCTTTAAGTCTGCCGTTTGACCTAACCTCAACTTCTATTTCAGCAATGCAGAAATTTAATTCCACCAATTCTTTTATTGTCACTATTGTTCACCTCCTCAAATAAATGCTAACTGTTCTTTTGATGCATCTATTCTCATATTTGGCATTCGCTTTCCAACACACAATTCTGGCAAATTGGCTTTTACAATTGCTTGTGCAAATGGTGGTGGAACTGCATTACCGCATCTTTTTACTTGTTCTGTTCGGCTATATGTCTTTCCCTCAAAATCGTGGTCAATAATGTAATCATCCGGGAATCCTTGACATCCGTATAACTCTTTAGGCTCCAGCATTCTCAATCCAATATCCACAATTTGATATTCAACACCTTCAATGGTTACTAGTCCGAATCTGTCTTTTGATGTAATTGTGTCCAATGGTGCCTTTATGTCTTGTCCTGTTCCTTCACCATAATACTTAATCAGGAACGCTCTTACTTCTCCAAAATGCCCAGCTGATGTTGTAATTGTGTGTAGCGGTTCTCTTATATCTTGACCTGTACCTGATTTATAAAACTTACTCAAAAAGGAAGTTACAAGACCATATCTATTGCTTCCATCAACTGTCATCAATGGCTCTTTTATCATCTGCCCTCTCACATCATCTTTACTCGTCTCTGAATGATACTGAATTAATGCTGGAGCACATAAATAATGTTTTCCACTTGATACTATTGTTGGAAGGGGTTCTCTTATGTCATGTATTCTTGGTGCTTGTCCTTGTCTTTCGCCGTATCCTATAGGTACTATGAACGGTTCCTGATTATCAATTACAAATTTCTTTATTCCTCTTGCTATTCTCTGCATTGTTTTATCGGCAAGCGGTCTTACAGCTCTGATGCCATACTTTTCCTTTATCTCTGCCGATGTATCAAAAATGCTTGGGCAAGGAATACTAAAGTCAAGTTTTGTATATGCTCCAACATAAGGTTTTACAAGTCCAGCCTTAACCTCTTCACTGTTCAAAGGTCCATGTGTATGTTTTGGCCATTTAATTGGCTTTCCATCACATCTTGCTATCATAAAGAATCTTTTCCTTTTTGTAGGTGCTCCATAGTCAGCAGCTACAAGTTCATTAAATTCAACATCATATCCTAACTCTTTGAACTGTTTTACGAATTTCTTAAATGTAACACCTTGTTTATTTTTAATTGGTCTATGGCTTCGGTTAAGTGGTCCCCATGTCTTAAATTCTTCAACATTTTCTAGAATGATAACTCTAGGCCTAACTAATCCTGCCCATCTTAATGCAACCCAAGCAAGACCTCTTATCGCTTTATCCTTAGGTTTTCCACCTTTTGCCTTACTGAAATGTTTGCAATCAGGACTAAACCATGCTAATCCAACCGGATGTCCCTTACATGCTTGTATTGGGTCAACATCCCATACCGATTCACAATAATGTTTTGTGCTTGGATGATTTGCTTTATGCATCCTTATTGCTTCCGGATCATGATTAATTGCTATATCAACACTATATCCGGTAGCCATTTCTATTCCTGTAGATGCTCCGCCACCTCCGGCAAAGTTATCCACAATCAATTCACCTTTTATCATTTCTCTCCAGGAACCGATATATCATTACTCTGGCCAGAGTTCCGCTCCTTTCGATTATTCTTTACTTTTGTCAATTCTGAATCATTAAATTTCAGTTTTATTTAATTCTTCCAATCTCTTCTGTAACTGCTCTCTCTCAAGCGTAATTGCCCTTACTTCTTCCCTCTGTTCATCTGTCATATAATCAGCACTAATTAGAAACATTTCCCTTCCGTCAATCTGTCTGATTCTGTATTCAATCTGTTCTTTTGTCATTTTGTTTATATCCATATCTATCTCCTCATTAATAATTTACGTTCAAGTGATTCCATATCATCTTTGCTATAATTTCGTTCAGTAAAGTTTGCTTTGCTCTGCTCCGGCTTCTTTTTGTCCGACTTATAAAAATTCATCCAACCTTTTGATGTTGCTTCTTTAACAATCTCTACAAGATCATCATCACTACAGCCTTTATCTTTAAAAGTATTAAGCTGCTCAATGAGATTAACAATCTTGCTTCCCGGTACTGGTGCAGACCTTTCTCTCATGGCGAGATATGCTGCAAATGCATCATTCACTTTTTCTGAATCGAAATATGTATTTACTTTACTTTTGTTTACTTTACTTTCCTTTACTTTACTTGTTGAATTTCTGCATACATTTTTTTCATTTCTGCATACATTTTTTTCAATTATGTTTACATTTCCCTTAAAATTGGCAACACTAACTAAAAGGTACTCGTCTATAACTTCAATTTCTGTTCTTCTTTTAACAACATCAAAATACTGTCTTTGTATTCTCTCCGATGTTAAAATGGCATATTCATTGAACATACTCTCGTTAAAAATACCTATCTTAATAGCATGATTCACTACCTGGTTTATTAAATTTAAATCCACACCGCTGTTCCCACCGAACCATTGCGACAAAAACAGAAGTGGGCTTCTTTCTATCCATTCACAGTAATACCCCTTATCTGAATATATCTTCTGCCAGAGTTTGACTATTACAGCAAATCCTTTTATGCCATAAGCTGCTTCAATTTCAGCCATATTATCGTTAGTGTGGCAATCTAATAGGAAACTCTCTATTCCTACTTTTGCCATGTCATTTAATCGTCTCCTTGTCTTCCTGCTTCATACTCTCTGTATATCTGCATCCAATCATCAAATGTCATTGTGACAAGAATTTCAGCATTATTCTTCTTATGAAAAACTGCTGGCAATTCGTTTTTGTTTGCATCTGATTTTGCTTGAGCCATCCAGTCATACAGTTTCATCTTTTCACAATGTTTTGCCTCAATATGTATTCCCGGAAGTCCAACAACATCCGCATCTCCATTTGCTCCACAATACTGTTGCCCTCGTCTTGCTTTATATCCGTAATCTCTGATGTGTCCTGCAAGTTGTCTTTCAAAACGTGCTCCTTTTTGTTTTGAATTAACCACCTTGTCTCCTTTCTGCCTGCCACCTTATGTAGCAGGCTAATTACATAAACATAGTTAATTAATTTCGTGATATATATTTGTTATCAGATATGTATGTTGGCATATCAATTAATAGTTACCAATTCTTAAGCATCTGCCTTGTAGCCTTTAGGCTCCAACCAATACTTTTTAATCTTGCTGTTTCCTGTTTATCATAAGCTTCAACAAGATGTCTTTCTTCCGGAAGTGGTCTGAAATAACCTTTGCCATCCTGCATGTTAAGAATAACTGTATCTCTTCTTGCTTCTGATATCTTGTCTCTTATTTTTCTATCATTCAGACCTGTCATAATCCTTAACTGCGTTCTAGTTACTGCATTCTCCCTTCCGAATGGAATGTAATCCACTATATCCATTCTTATCACTCTCCTATAAATAATTTCTTCCGAATATCTGCATAAATTCTTCTCTGCTATGTTGCTTTTCAAATACTCTCTGTGCGTCCATTTTCAATCTCAAATCAAGTTGTCTGTTAAAATGAACTCCTGCATTAGATTGATTATGATGTGCTCCACATAACCACACTTTCATTCCATACTTTTCAGACAATTTTCTATTTGCTGAACCAAAAAATACATGATGGCTATGCAAATTAGTAGTTTGTCCACATACATAGCATTCTTTATTACTTTGAATTACTGTTTCCAATGTCCCACTCCTGCTTCATTCTCAAAAGTTCGTCAGGAGGTAAAGTTTCAATTCCCAATTCTTTTGCTTCTCTTACTACTCCGTCTATGAGTGTAGCCATTTCTTTACTGTCATATGTTGAAGAACCAAAGTAGCATTGAAGTTGTATTCCTGATGAACCATTAACGTTTATTTCGCCTAATTCTCTAACTGCCCGCCATTCTGTCTTAATCTTTTCAACTACTTCTTTTTTGACAATAATATGGGTAAATACTCCGTATCTGGATAGCATCTCTATATACACATCATCTTTGTCACTGTTTATAACGTCAGCAATCTTTGATAATAGAACCCACATATAAGCATTTGCATCTAGGCTTCTCTTTTTTCTGTACTTATTAACTTTGATTGACAATTTTTCAACATCTTTTATCTTTTCTATCTCACTATTAATATTTTCATTAATTGATAATGTGATATTTAACTTATTAGACTGCCAATCTCTGCTAATATTAGTTAACTTCCCTGTACATTCCATTTACTTCGCTTCCTTTGATTTTCCATAAGTAAATACTCTTTTCTTCTCTGAAATATTAGCAATACATAGGAAAGAAATATTACCTGCATCGTCATATTCTATGTATTCAACCTTAAACTTGTCATAACATGTAAATTTTCCATTCCTATTAACTAATTTACATTTATCTGCTCCAATCCAGATGAATGGAGCTGTATACAATTCTCTACCAATTCCCCAATTAAAACATGCACGCTTAAAACTGTCAGATGCCAAACCTTTTTCTTTTTCGGTATAACTTTCTGTTCCAGTATCTTCTTTTGATACCCATATCTGTTTTTCCGTATCATAAATTGATACAGTACAGTTGGCATTATCTCTTGAATGGCTTCTCTGCCAATTCATCGGTCCTACTGTTTCATCAAGGATATTCATGTCACATCTTGCATCCTTGTATAATAAAAGGCTTAATCCTTTATCTGATATTGTTGATATTCTGCAGTCAACTTCATCCGCTCTTAATTTTCTAAATTTCATCATTTGGATTCTCCTTTTCTATAACTCTGCTTGCCCACATATCTGCAAAATGTATAATCATTTGAAGTGGTGTTTCTTTTCCCTGCAAAGCATACTTAAGATTTCCATACATTCCATTGTGATATAAAATCGCAAATTCCTCTTCCTCTGTTAGTTCAATGTATTTGCTGCATATCTTAATGCTTCTAATCTCATGATCTACGTAACTTAATTCACTGTTTTTAACAAATGGTATCTTTTCACTTCTTTTGCCATTCTTTAATGTGTTTTCGATGTAGTTCTTCTTTCCATAATCTCCAGCTTTACCCAAATCGTGCAATATTGCACATAGAGTAATACTGTCTGCCATTGCTTTATATTCTTCACTACTTAACCATGACTTTGCTAATTTATGTGCATATTCATATACATTCAAGCTATGTTCTGCCAACATTCCATCTTTAGCTCCATGAAATTTAGTAGATGCAGGAGCATCAAAAAATCCTATTTCGTCCATCTGCTCTAGAAGCTTGTCTACTCCTTTTCTTTCTGTACTGAAAAGCAATTCTTTTATTTTTTCTTTTACCATTATTCTTCTACCTCCTGAACTGCCTTCATGGAAAATGTAACTTCATCTTCACCATTTACATTATTTGTTGCTAAAAGAGCAATAAATGAACCTGCTTCTTTTGCTGTATCAAATTTAAATAAAGCTTTATTGTATTCAACTTTTATTTCAACTATATATTTCATTATCTTTTCCTCCCAACCGTCATATGTATCTCACAATCAATATGCACAAGTGCAATTAACATCAACACACCTGTAAAAACTGCTGCTATTGTTTCTATTCCATTCATGTGACCCACTATTATTCCAATAAGAACTGCAATCACAACATCCTTAACCAAATGTAGATCCCATGCAATATCTTCTAATTTGGACTTTTTAGCCTTTTGACTATTTTCTTTAATTGGTATAAAATAAAATTGTAATATTAATTTTAGAGTGCCTATTGGAACTTCCACTTCCACGGGCATTCTTTTTTCTTGTACGTCTATCAATTTTTTATAATCTCCTTTTCGTAACCTAACTGGTCAGCCGTCTGCTGGTTCAGCTTCTCAGTCATTTTCTTTTTCTCTTCATCTGTCAAATTATCCCATTCATATTGATTTCCCTGATAATTAACAAAAATTAATACTTTCAAATTTTCATCACTCCTAACTTTCTGTTTTATCTTATGCTTTGCCTTACTTGTCTGTTGCCTGATTCTCTCTTTCTTCTATAATGTAATTACAGGTGTTACCGCACCGAGTAAATGAGGAAAGGAGTTTTCTATGAATAAAGATACTCTTTGTCATGAAATAGCATTAGAAGCAGCTAAGGCTTTTTGCTCATCTAATCTACCTGAATACATAAACTCATCTGGCGAAGATGGTTATGTTGAAGATATGATGAAGCATTATTTCCATTCTTTAGAAATTGCTAAAAAATGTTATGATAATAATTACAAAAAACATTCTAGTATTGATGTTTTAAAGTAATTTTAGTTCACTAACATATGGCACAATAGTTTCTATATCTTGTGCTATTTCAACTGCTCTGTTTGTAGACATATATTTTCTTGAAGCTATCAAAAGAATAATTTCTGCAAGCAGAGCATAATCATCTTCATCTGATTTTAATTTTCCTTCATGTTCAAGCATATTAATTGCTCGTCCAATTCTTTTTCTTGTTACTTTTCCTTCTTTCATCCAATCTCCTCCTTACAAATTCCATAATGCCTGAATAATTAATGCGTTAACTGTTAAGCCTCTTTTTTTAGCCAACTCCTTGAGTTTCGCGTGTAGCTCTGTTGGAATTCTTATTGTTGTCTGTACCATTCCTTTGCTCCTTTCGTTTTGATATTAAAATGATACGACTTAATTCGAGGTTTTCCTTGTGCTATAAGCACGAGGTTTGTCAACATTTTTCGACCTTTAAATTAAATAATTTGCTTATCTTCGATTTTGTCACTCTTTATTGCATATTTACGATTTTATCGTAATCTAAAGGTAAAAAAATAATTTGACTATAACTAACCTCATATAAAGCTTCAATTTTTCTCAACATAGGAATATCCGGATACGATTTACCTCTTTCATAATTACCCAGCGTATCAACAGATATTCCTAACTTCATTGCAGCTTCTGCTTGTGTCATTCTACGTAGTTCTCTAATATTTTTTAAAGAATAACTTCCATTTATCGTTCCCAATTTATTCTCACTCCTTCCTTTACAAATATTTATGTTCCTGCTATAATTTATATATCACTTGGGCGACTTAGCAGGAATGTTAAGAGTGTCGCCCTTGTGGTGTGATTGTTAGTTTGTAAATTTAAGTTATTTCTTTAGGAGCGATTTGATTAATTCAATCGCTTTTTCTTTTTCCTCATTTTCGAGGATATGTAACAGCATTTCTAAATAGGTATTGAATTGTTTATCTGTCATTTCTGTTTTTTCCATTTCTTACTCCTTCCTGCTATCTCCTTGCTACTCTTACACTTTACTACGGTTTTGTCGTAATGTCAACGTTTTTTTCGTAATTTTTTCGTTTTATGTTGATTTTTTTACGTTTTTTTCATATAATTATTTTACAAGGAGGTGGCTAATTATGAGCAATCTTGGAAATAAAAAAGTAATGGCAAAAAACATTCAATATTATATGAATTTGCATCATAAATCTAGAACTGAGATGTGTGAAGCTCTCGGTGTTAAATACACTACATTTACTGATTGGGTTAAAGGTAATGTATATCCTCGTATAGATAAAATTGAATTAATGGCAAACTATTTTGGAATAGAAAAATCCGACTTGATTGAAGACAACACCTCTTCAAAGAAATCTACTGGCATTCGCATCCCGGTACTTGGTCGTGTTGCTGCCGGTATTCCAATAGAAGCTATAGAAGATATTATTGACACAGAGGAAATAACAGAAGAACTTGCATCAAGCGGTACATTCTTCGGTCTAAAGCTAAAAGGTAATTCTATGGAGCCTAGAATGTGTGAAAACGATGTTGTTATCGTTCGTCAGCAATCCGATGCAGAAGATGGTGATATAGTTATCGCAACTGTTAACGGTGATGAAGCTACATGCAAGCGATTAAAAAAATATAACGATGGTATTGTTCTTATATCCAACAACCCCAATTATGACCCTATGTATTTTTCAAATAAGGAAATTCAGGAAAAACCGGTTAAAATTATCGGTAAGGTTGTAGAGCTACGTGGAAAATTTTAATATCAAAAGCGGAAATGAGCGTTAGAGCTATTGAAAAATAGCTCATAAAAAATGTGAAATATAAAAACACTAAGAATACATTATCGAATTTAACTGTAATTCGATTAGTATTATAAATATTTTAATTTACAGGAGGAAAAATTATGGCTATGATTAATTGCCCAGAATGTGGCAAAGAAGTTAGTAATCAAGCAAACAATTGCCCTAATTGTGGTTATGTACTTAACAAGGCAGGCGAACCAACAGTTAATGTGACTATTGATAAAGATAATAGCGGAGTAAAATGTCCACGATGTGGAAGTAATAATTTACAAGCTGTTAGTGATGTAACAGGTAAAGGAGCAAGTTTTTGGAAACTGTGTTGTTGTGGATTGCTTGGTTTATGTGGAACAGGAAAAACAAAAACAACTCATTATTGGGTTTGTGGAAATTGCGGAAACAAATTTAAAATGTAATGGATAAAAATATAAAACGATGGATTTCAATAATGGAATGGTTTTCAAAATATTGGGGCTGCCACCAAATTCCTGAAAGAAGTTTTAATTATAAAGGCTACCAATTTCCTATTTGTGCAAGATGCACTGGCATATTACTAGGAGAAATATTTGGAATAATCGTTGGTATAATTTCAAATTACTATTCATTTTGGATTTTAACAATAATGATTCCAATGATATTAGACGGCTCTATACAATTGTTTTTTAAAAATTATGAATCTAATAATTTCAAAAGATTGATAACAGGTCTTTGCTTTGGGTTCGCTTTTACTTTTTCATTTATTGAAATTATAAAGCTAATTATTTCAATCTAAGTTACAATAAGACTGAAACCAAATTATAAAGGTCGGAAAGGCTCCCGACACACTCGAAAGAGTACCTGAGATGATGGATACGCCGCCCATCTTATAATTTGGCTAACGTTGAGCATCGCACTTTGAAAATATAATATACTTACCCGGAGAACTGAAGGGGCGGTTGGCTGGCTTCTGGATTTTACGAAAGGAGCTGATGCCAATGGTTACATATTCTGATTTATTCACGTTTGTAATTATGCTTTGCACTGTTATAACTCTTGTATTAGCTATCATTAATGCAAAAAAGTAACGTCCTCTCTCTGGTAAAGGTAGACGTTACTTTTTAACTTACTATCACAACCAGAAGCTAGGCTCAATCTAGCTTTCGGTTCTCTTGTTAAGTATATTATATCAAATCAGAGGTTTTAGTCAATCCCCTCGAATTCGAGGGGGTTAAATAGACAGACACATTTAATAAAAAGTTTCAAAAAAACTTTATTTATGAAATTGAAAAAATACATGTTCCCGACATTAATGTCGGAAACATCAGCAAACATACACCTCAATTAGCAATTTTTGTCAATATGCAAAAAAAGAGCCAGCCACTAATGACCAGCTCCAAACTGTGATATTAAATACCACCCTAGACAAGTTGTATTTTATCATTCTTTGGAGCACCCGGTCAATCAGAACTGTTGTTCTTCGGTTGGGTGTTATTTTTATACTCATTTTTCATAAAATAAACAAAGGAGTGATAGAAATGAAAACAGGTGCATTATACGTCAGAGTATCAACAGATGATCAGGTAGAGTATTCTCCTGATGCACAAATACGTCTCGGACTTGAATACGCTAAAAAGAATAACATAATAATTCCGAAACAGTTTATTTTTCAGGATGATGGCATTTCAGGCAGAAAAGCAACTAACAGACCTGCTTTTCAGGAACTCATAGCAATGGCAAAAAGCGATGAACATCCAATAGATGTAATTCTTGTGTGGAAATTCAGCCGTTTCGCACGTAATCAGGAAGAAGCTATAGTTTATAAGAATCTACTCAAAAAAGCTGACGTTGACGTTGTTTCGGTATCAGAACCTATCCCTGATGGATTTATCGGCGAATTAGTACAGCGTATATTTGAATGGATGGACGAATACTATTCTATCAACCTTTCAGGTGAGGTAATGCGTGGAATGACTGAAAGAGCATCCAGAGGTGGTTATAACGCTGCTCCACCACTCGGATATAAAATGCAGGATGGAATACCTGTAATTGTACCTGAGCAGGCAGAGATAGTAAAAAAGATATTTACATGGTATGTAGATGATAAGATGTCATTTTTTGATATTGCCGTCAAATTAAATACTCTTGGATATAGAACTAAAAGAAACGGAAAGTTCCAGAACAGAACAGTAGCTTACATTATTAGAAATGAATTTTACAATGGTAAAATAATATGGAACAGATTAGAACACGCTACACGAAACGTCAAAGATAAATCTGAATGGATTGTTACTGATGGTGGACATGATACATTTATATCTAATGAATTGTTTACTGCAGCACAGGAAAGAGATAAAGTAACAAAAAGATCCGGTAAAAAAGTAAGACCGGCATCAACATACAAACATTGGTTATCAGGACTTCTTGTATGTTCCGCCTGCGGTGGTCGACTTGTAAGAGCCGGTAAAAGCAAATCAGGCAATACATATTTTCAATGCACAGCATACAATCACGCTTCCTGCAACGAATCGCACCTTACAAATGAAAATGCTCTTAAACCTGCCATTTTGGAAGCCTTGCAGAAGGTTCTTGATAGTGGCACTGTAGAATATGTTGTACATTCTACAAATCAGGAAGAAAAATCAGAAAGTGAATTAATTGAAACTAAATTAAACAGAATAGGCATGAAGGAAGAACGTATTAAAGAAGCATATAGAGATGGAATTGATACACTTGAAGAATATAAGGCCAACAAAGAAATATTACAAAGGGAACGTGAACAATTAACCGCCATGCTGGAGCAGTACTCAAAGAAGCCTGAAGATGAAAATGAAAGCATTCTTTTGAACAAAATACGCTCCGCATACGATATTATTAAATCAGACAATTCAACTGACAGACAAAAGCATGACGCTTTGACTAGTGTTGTTGATAAAATTGTATATGATAAAAAAGGTGGGGCATTGTTGATGTATTTTTATATTAACGACTAACACCAAATTGCCCGTAATCCCTTTATTTATCGGTGTTTCAGGGCATCGTTATACGTTATAGCAGTATGGCGGTCCTGACGGCGAAGCAGGCGCTGCAATGCGTTATATGTCACAAAAATATGCTATGTCTAATCCTAAAGTTGCAGGACTTTTAAACGATATCGCAACTGAAGAACTTGGACATTTAGAAATAGTTGGAACCATTGTTCATCAACTTACCAAGGATCTTCCTTGCAACGAGGTAGACACTGCAGGGTTCGAAAAGTACTACGTTGACCACACTTTAGGCGTATGGCCACAAGCTGCTGGAGGCATCCCATTTAATGCATGTGAATTTCAATCAAAAGGCGACCCAATTACTGATTTATTTGAAGATATGGCTGCTGAACAAAAAGCGAGAACTACTTATGACAATATTTTGACATTAGTTAAGGATAATGAGGTTGCTGACCCAATAAGATTTTTAAGAGCTAGGGAAATTGTTCATTTCCAACGTTTTGGTGAAGCTCTCAGAATGGTTTTAGATGATTTAAATAATAAAAAGAACTTCTATTTATACAATCCGGCTGGTTGCAAATAATAAACATGTATCATAATCATAAAGCTAAAAAAACCACTTCATAATGAAGTGGTTTTTTACTGGCCCACAAGGATTCGAACCTTGAAAATGCTGGAGTCAGAGTCCAGTGCCTTACCATTTGGCGATGGGCCATTGCTCTTACAACGGAAATAATTTTATCATAAAGCAGTAACCTTTGCAAGCACTTTTTTACTTTTTTTATATTTTTTTAACTTTGCTCCATTTTCCATACACCTTTTTATTATTGCTTAAGGAAAATGCCCTTGCTTTTACATAGTATTTTTTCCCCTTTTTCACTAACTTTAACTTGTATGACAATTTAGAGCCAGACACCTTTTTGTTATTTTTAAACTTTTTATTTGTAGAATAACATAGCTGGTAACCTGATGCACTATCAATTTTCTTTAATTTTATTTTGGCTTTATTTCCATTAACTCTCTTAATACTTACAATCTTAGCCTTTTTTAATATATTTTTATTTTCTGTGCTATTTTGTGCAGCACATGTTTCAACATTATTTTTTATATTTTCTTTATCAGTTGTCTTTTCTGTCGCACTCGCTTTAGTTGTCGTTACTTGGGAAGATGTTGTTCCAAAAATATCTTCTCCATAATTGTCTCCTCCTGCTGCAAATACTGATGTAGACATTACAATTGTCAAAACCATTGTTATCAATAAAGTTTTCTTTTTCATCATTTTCCTCTTATTTTTCTCTTAATTTTTATTACTATGTTTTTTAACTTTCTCTTCCAAAAAGTTTTCCGCATTTTATCCACATAATTTAAATATTCTGCATTATCTGTTTTGTATGTTGCGCCATTTCTTTCAAATTCTTCCAAAACGCCCACAATCCAATCAAAAGGAACTTTTTCCTTATGGGTTCTATTATCGCCACAAATAATGTAATATTGCCTTTTCACAGCTATTATTCTATGTAGAACATACTCTCCTGTAGGTCGTTTATATAACGGAATATCATTCTCTTTTAAAATAGAATCAGTCGGAACAATTTTCACCAAATCTTTTTTATTATGTAACATTGGCATCATACTGTCTCCAACTACTGTCGCGACATAGAAACCTTTTTCTTTAATAATATCTTCTATTTTCTTATCTTCCATACTACAGTGTTCCATCCTTCATTGCATCATATGCAACAGCAGCTGCCTCCTTTGAAATATTACATCCCATTTCGTATATCGGAATCTCTTTAACAATTTTATCAACATATTCTAATGTCTTGCTCATTGCCATAATATCTCTTGGTCTATACACCTGGTTCATAAGATGCTTAACTGCATTCTCCTTTGTTGCTTTTTCTATATGATTTTCCTTAGCCTGATGCAAGAAACAAATCCCGGCAAGTTTTGCTTTCATATTAGTTGATAAATGATGCTTTCCATCCCAAGGCGTACCATACGCATATATGCCATCTTCCCTAAATTTAATTAGCGGCTTGTCATCATTTATCATAGTCACTCTGTCTCCAAAGCAATCTCTCCATAATTTAGCATGAGTTGATTTTCCTGTTCCACTTGGAGCCGAAAACATATATGCCTTTCCATCAATTTCAAGCACACTTCCATGAACTAGAATAACCCCATAATCAATCGCTTTTTCACAAAACTTTCTATATAAAGCTATAAATTCCAAATAGGATTTAGGATAAGTCTGATCACTTTCTGACTGCATCTGTTCGAATTCCAAATCCTTGTCTGTAGCCTTTATTACAAACTCCGGTTTTGCTTTTTCAGCTAAATAATTAATACAATTATCATTAAAATAAACACCTCTTGTTTCTACTCCGACAGGAATATCTCCGAATTTATATACTTTCATCAAATCACCATACTTTCCCAAACTACCTACTACTATTGCTTATTATTTCTGCTGTCCTGCAAGATAGTTTGCAAACTGTTGCGCTGTTCTTCCTGAGATACCACCATGGCTTAATTCCCACTTATTTGCTTCAGCCTTTATCTCTTCGTCGCTCATTGTAACTCCTGCTCTCCTGCATAATTCTACTGCAATGTTAAAGAATTCCTTCTGACTTGGTTTAGAATAATTAATTGTCACACCAAATCTGTTTACAAGAGAAAGTTTTTCTTCCATTGTATCTGATTTATGCATTCCGTTATCCACCTGGACATCGCTTCTGTCATTCCATGTTTCCTTAATCAAATGACGTCTGTTAGATGTTGCATATATTAATACATTTTCCGGTTTTGTTTCAACGCCACCTTCTATTACAGCTTTAAGGAATTTATATTCAATTTCAAATTCTTCAAATGACAAATCATCCATATAAATAATAAATTTATAATTTCTATTCTTAATACTTGCTATTACATTTGAAAGGTCTTTAAACTGATGTTTATAAATTTCAATCATTCTAAGACCCTTGTCATAATACTCATTAACAATAGCCTTTATACTTGTTGACTTTCCTGTTCCACTATCGCCAAATAAAAGACAGTTGTTTGCCTTTCTTCCTTGTACAAATGCTTCTGTATTATCCACAAGTTTCTTTTTCTGAATTTCATATCCTACAAGGTCATCCAATGCAACCTGCTCCATATTATTAATAGCATGAAATTGTAATTTGCCGTCATTGTCACTAATTCTAAATGCCTTATTAAGTCCAAACATTCCTACACCATAATCTTTGTAGAAATCAGTAACACATGTAAAAAATTCATCTTCATTTTTTGTATTTTCCAATTTTTCACTTAACGCTCTAACCTTTTCGCTTACATTTTTATTGTACATTAATTCAGGTTTACCTATAGCCTTATAATTTTCAATTCTTGAAAAACAATCAATTCCAAGTTCTTCTTCCATAGGTCCAAAATCATAATCAAACAATTTTTTGAACTGCTTAAAATCATTTTTTGCGAAATAATTTACACTTCCATCACTTGCTCCTACCTTTTCACAAGTCAAACTAAATGGATTTTCATTTGTAATAAGTAAATATGTAAGATAATTATGCCATAAATTCTTATCAAACGCATAATCTGTTGAAATTTCGAGAATTCTCTTTATCTGATGATATATTCTTGTAATAATCTCATCCTTCTTGTAATTCTCACCCTTATATTCTCTTATTATATTACTCAATTCCATTAATATTGAATCTTCCGGCATATTTCCGTAAATTAATAATTTTGAAACTATGTTGTGCATATCTATCGCCTCTTTTTATTATATTTTTAGTAACGTCGGAACCAAAAGTCTGAAACACACTTATTTTGGTTTTCCAGAATGTCTTTACTTCCGGCTAATAACTTTGTTTCTGTTTTCTGAATATTATATATTTCTATTCTATAAAAAATATATTTTTCATTTCTCTAAATATCATATATTCCTATTTTATTAAAGTCTCATTCTATTGTTCTCTGAATATTATTTCTCCAGTTTCAGGATTCATTCCATCTACAATAGCTAATGATTCTAATTTAATTCCTTTATTTCTTATTATTTCTCCACCTTGCTGGAATCCTTTTTCAATAGCAATACCAATTCCTTCAACTGTAGCACCCGCGTCTTCGACAAGCTGAATTAATCCCTGAAGTGCACATCCATTAGCAAGGAAATCATCAATAATTAATACATGATCCTCAGGTCCTATATATTTCTTTGAAACGATTACATCGTAAACTTTCTTATGAGTAAATGATTCTATTTTAGTTGAATATACTTCACCATCAATATTAATACTTTGTGCTTTTTTAGCAAATACGACCGGTACATTAAAATACTGTGCTACAATACAAGCAATTCCTATTCCTGAAGCTTCAATTGTTAACACCTTATTAATATTCTTATCTGCAAATAATTTCTTCCATTCTTTTCCCATTTCATTAAATAATTCAATGTCCATCTGATGGTTTAAAAAATTATCAACTTTTAATACATTGCCTTCTTTAAGTATTCCATCTTTTCTGATTCTTTCCTCTAATAACTTCATATCATTCATCCTTATGATTATATTAAATTTCCATGATATCATATCACGAATTTTATCGTCTTTTGGACGCTTTATATCACTATAGCACAATTTTATATGCACTGCATCTAATAATTTAAAAGAGACCAATTGTTTTATAACGGTAATTCATTACCATTAAATACAATCAGTCTCTTATTTAATAGTTATTTAGTAAACTATCCAACTTAATCTTAGAGATTTCCGTGGAATGTTCTGCTAATAACATCATCCTGCTGTTCTTTTGTTAACTTGATGAAGTTTACAGCGTATCCTGATACACGGATTGTAAGCTGTGGATACTTTTCTGGATGCTGCTGAGCATCAAGTAATGTATCTCTAACTAATACGTTAACGTTAAGATGATATCCGCCTTCCTCTGCATATCCATCTATTAATGAAACTAAATTATCAATCTGTTTTGCACTTGCTGCCATTTTCTCTACCTCCTATTTGTTTTTCTCTTCTAATAATTTTATCCTGGATTCTCTAAATCCCTGTAACACTATTTTTCTAGCCGCTACAGCCATTTCTTTAGTAGCTGGCTCTATATCCTTTAATGGATAATCAATCCCAAGTTCTGCATACTTTGGTTTAGCCATATCATGATATGGTAAAATATCTAATGCCTTAACCATCTCAAGTTTTCCTATAAATAGACCTAACTTATAAAGATATTCTTTGTTCATTGTAATATGCGGAACCACAACATGTCTTATCCATATTGGAATCTTTTTATCATTAAGATATTTTGCAAATGCCAAAATATTATCATTTGGCTGTTTGCACAACTTTTTGTGTTCTTCCGGATCAATGTGTTTTATATCCAGCATAACCAAATCGGTTACTTCAAGTAATTTATCTACTTTTTTCAGATTTTCCGGATTATCAGGTCTAAATGTTACACCTGATGTATCCAGACAGGTATGAATTCCTTTTTTATGCGCTGCGGCAAACAGTTCCGTAAGAAAATCTATTTGTACCATTGGCTCACCGCCTGTAGCGGTGATACCTCCGGTTTTATAAAATGGTGCTTTCTTTTGGTATTCGTCAAGAAGCTCCTGAACAGTCATTTCTGTACCGCCCTCCATAGTCCATGTGTCCGGATTATGGCAATATGCACATCTCATTGGGCACCCTTTGAAGAACACTACAAATCTTACGCCAGGTCCATCTACTGTCCCACAGCTTTCAGTTGAATGAATTATTCCTGTTGTCATTCTGAATCATTTCCTTTTATTTTTTATTACTGCTGTAACTTGATAAGATCGTCGATATCAAGACCAAGTTCGTCAGCGTCAAGATCACCTGTGAATACGTCACAATCTTTTCCAAGAGCATCTGGGATGATTGTGAATGTATCTGAGATACCATCTCTAGCGTTTTCAAATGGAATCTTAGCTACAGATGCAAGTGATGAAACTGCACCATGAGTATCTCTTCCGTGAAGTGGGTTAGCACCTGGAGCGAATGGCTGTCCAGCTTTTCTTCCGTCAGGTGTGTTACCTGTATTCTTACCATATGTTACGTTTGATGTAATTGTAAGAATTGACTGTGTTGGGATACTATCTCTGTATGTGTAGTGCTGTCTTAAGTAGCCCATGAATTTGTCAACAATCATAACTGCAAGGCTATCTACTCTGTCATCATCGTTACCATATTTAGGGAAGTCACCTTCTACTTCATAATCTACTGCTAATCCGTCTTCATCTCTGATTACTTTAACCTTAGCATATTTCATAGCTGAAAGTGAATCTGCTACTACTGAAAGTCCGGCAACACCTGTTGCAAACCATCTCTTAACGTGAGCATCATGTAATGCCATCTGGATTCTTTCATATGAGTATTTATCATGCATATAATGAATGATATTAAGAGCATTTACATATACTCCTGATAACCATTTCATCATATCTTCGTATCTTTCCATTACTTCATCATAATCAAGGTATTCTGATGTAATTGGTCTGTACTTAGGTCCTACCTGAACCTTAGTCTTTTCATCAACACCACCATTGATAGCGTAAAGAAGACATTTAGCAAGGTTTGCTCTAGCTCCGAAGAACTGCATTTCTTTACCAATTCTCATTGAAGATACACAACAAGCGATTCCGTAGTCATCACCATTGTATACTCTCATTAAGTCATCGTTTTCGTACTGCATTGATGAGTATTCAATTGAAAGCTTAGCACAGTATTTCTTGAATTCCTGTGGAAGTCTTGTTGACCAAAGTACTGTAAGGTTTGGTTCTGGAGCTGCACCTAAGTTTTCTAATGTATGAAGGTATCTGAATGATGTCTTTGTTACCATATGACGTCCGTCAATACCTACACCACCGATTGATTCTGTAACCCAAACTGGATCACCAGCGAAAATCTGGTTGTATTCAGGTGTTCTTGCGAACTTAACGCATCTTAACTTCATGATGAAGTGGTCAACGAATTCCTGAATCTGTTCTTCTGTAAATGTACCGTTTTCTAAGTCTCTCTGAGCATAGATATCGATGAATGTTGAAGTACGTCCAAGTGACATAGCTGCACCATTCTGTTCCTTAACTGCTGCTAAGTATGCTAAGTACATCCACTGAATAGCTTCCTGTACGTTCTGAGCTGGTCTAGAAATATCAAATCCGTAAATCTTACCTAATTCTTTTAATTCCTTAAGAGCTCTGATCTGTTCTGAATATTCTTCTCTATCACGGATAACTTCCGGTCTCATTTCTGTAGGTGTAGCAGCCTTCTGAGCTTCCTTATCTACGATAAGTGTATCAACACCGTATAATGCAACTCTTCTGTAGTCACCAATGATACGTCCACGTCCGTAAGCATCAGGAAGACCTGTTACGATGTGGTTTGTTCTACATGTTCTGATTTCAGGTGTGTAAGCATCAAATACACCTGCGTTATGTGTCTTTCTATAGTTTGTGTAGAAATCTACAACTTCCGGATCTACTTCATAGCCGTTATCTGAGCAAGCTTTCATAGCCATACGGATACCACCGTTAACCTGAAGACCTCTCTTGAAAGGCTTATCTGTCTGGAAACCTACGATTGTTTCTTTATCTTTGTCTAAGTAACCTGCACCGTGTGATGTGATTGTCTGTACAACTTTTGTATCCATATCAAGAACACCACCAGCTTCTCTTTCCTTCTTCTGAAGATCAAGTACCTGATTCCATAAATCTGTTGTGTTCTGTGTTGGTCCTGCTAAGAAACTAGCATCACCATCATATGGTGTGTAGTTTTTCTGGATAAAATCTCTAACGTTGACTTCTGATGTCCATGCGCCATTGCTAAATCCTGTCCATTCTTCTCTCATTTTTGTTCTTCCTCCTAAAAATAAATATATAAAAGCTTGCGCTTTTCTAACATATTAGTGCTTTTATTAACAGTAACTCAATAAATCTTCTACTGTCTTCTTCTTCGGTACAGACGGTTTCTCATCCGGATATCCTACAGCAACTAAAGCCATTAAAAGCTGACCTTCAGGAACTCCAATTATATCACTGGCCTTATCTATATCATAAAGTCCCATAACAACCGTTCCTAATCCAAGGTCATTTGCCGCAAGGCAAAGAGTCTGTGTTGCAATACCATTGTCAAATGCCTGCCATGCATCCTTTCTAGATGTAGAAAAGCTTCCATCTCTTTCAAATCCTGAACGCTTGTCCACAATTAAAGTTGCTATAAGTAAAGGGGCTCCATTGATTATCTGAGCGTTGTGTTCTGCACAACATTCTGTTGCTAATCTTGCCTTAACTTCTTCATTAGTTATAGCAATGTACCTTGTTGTCTGAGTATTTTTCCATGAAGGTGCATATGATGCTGCCAATACAAGTTTCTCAATTGTTTCTTTACTTACTGAATCTGTCTTAAACTTTCTGACACTTCTTCTTGTTTTAATACATTCTAAAGTTTCCATCTATAAACCTCCATGTATGTTATTTTTATGGCAAAATGCGTTTTTTTTACTTGTTTCTTCTATAAAAAGTACAACAAAAACACATAATGTCTCCACTAATCGAGACTAATATATCACTTAATTATTTGTTTTGCAATGGTTTGATTCAAAAATATTCGACTAATTTTAATGTGGAATTTGATATATTTTAATACGAATTTTAGTCCTAAAATACGGTAACTTTATTAAAATCGTTTTTAACCAAAAAAAACCTACAAAACAACAGTTTTCCTGCTATTATTGTAGATTTTTTTAACTTTCGGCATTAAAATATGTCAATTTTTATTATTTCCAATCGTATTTTCTCAAATGTCCTTCCATTTGCATTCCTGCAAAATCATTCTGACGTAAAGCTTCATATAATACGATTGCTACTGAATTTGCAAGATTCAATGAACGAATCTGTGGATTCATTGGGATTCGTATTGCATGTTCCTGATTTTCAACTAATATTTCCTCAGGTATCCCTGCACTTTCTTTTCCAAACATGATGTAATCATTTTCTTCAAATTTAACATCACTATATCTGTTTGGTCCCTTAGTTGTTGCCATCCATATTTTCGCATTTGGATTTTTTTCCAAAAAGTCTTCATAGCTTTCATAGATTGTAACATCTAAATGTTCCCAATAATCCATTCCGGCTCTTTTAACTGATTTTTCATTGATTTTAAATCCCATAGGCTCTATTAAATGTAGTTTTGTCCCTGTGGCGCAACATGTTCTTCCTATGTTTCCTGTATTCTGTGGTATTTCAGGTTCTAATAAAACGATATTCATCTTTTCCCTCTTTCAATGCAAATTCTTCAAATTATGATTTGCTATTTTTTATTTATAAAAATATGAATTTGATAATTACTTATAACGTTACTTCCAATAAATTATTTGCATTGAATTTTTATAATTACTGGCATTATAATTTTAATTTTTATATTGGAGTTTTTCAACAATTACTTATATCACAACTTTTTCTAAATAATTATCACTTATTTTTGTTCCAGTTTTTTGACAAATTTTTCAACTCTGTCTAATGCAGTTTTTAGGTTATCAATAGAATATGCATAAGATATTCTTAAATATCCTTCCCCACATTTTCCAAATGCATCGCCTGGAACTACAGCAACCTTTTCTTCCTGTAATAATCTGGTTGCGAATTCTTCTGATGTCATTCCAAATTTCTTAATGCTCGGGAATACATAAAATGCTCCATAAGGTTCAAAACATTCAAGGCCCATTTCTCTAAGTCTGTAAACAACAAATCTTCTTCTTTCATTATATGACTCACACATTCTTTCGACATCTCTGTCACCATTTTTCAAAGCTTCAACTGCTGCATACTGACTTACTGTCGGTGCACACATAATTGCAAATTGATGTAGTTTAATCATCTGCTCCATAATAACGTGCGGTGCACACGCATAGCCTAATCTCCATCCTGTCATAGCATAAGCCTTTGAAAATCCGTTTATGAGAACTGTTCTTTCTTTCATCCCTGGTATACATGCGATTGAAATATGCTTTTCTTTATATGAAAGTTCTGAATAAATTTCATCTGATAATACATATATATCTTTTTCAATGCAAACCTGAGCAATCTCTTCTAATTCATGCTTATCAAGAGTTGCTCCTGTTGGATTATTTGGAAATGGTAATACAAGCAATTTTGTTTTGTCTGTTATATGTTCTAGCAACAATTCTTTTGTTAATTTAAATTCGTCCTCTTCTTTTAAATCAATTGTTACAGGCACGCCATACGCTAACTGAACGCAAGGGACATATGATACAAAGCACGGTTGTGGAACTAACACCTCATCTCCCGGATTAATCATAGCTCTTATCGCTATGTCTATAGCCTCACTTCCACCTACTGTAACTACCACTTCTTTAGCAGGATCATATTGTAATCCTAATTTTCTATCAAGATAATTGCAAATTTCATTCCTCAAATCCATGAGTCCCGCATTAGATGTGTAAAATGTTCTTCCTTTTTCTAAGCTATAAATTCCTTCTTCACGAATATGCCATGGAGTGTCAAAATCCGGTTCTCCAACGCCAAGTGAAATAGCATCCTTCATTTCACTAACGATATCAAAAAACTTTCTTATTCCTGATGGTTGCATATTCATTGCTACATTTGATATTGGATTCTTCATTATGGCGTCACTAACATCCTTTCATCTTTATGTTCTTCCATCATTGTCACACCGTAATCTTTGTATTTTTTCAATACAAAATGTGTTGCTGTATTTAACACTTCATCTAAAGTAGATAATTTACTTGTAACAAACTGAGCAATTTCTTTCATTGTCTTTTCTTCTAATATTACTGTAAAATCAAATCCACCTGACATAAGATATACTGATTTTACTTCATCAAATTTACTGATTCTCTCAGCAATTTTATCAAACCCAATTCCTCTTTGCGGTGTTACCTTAACTTCTATAAGCGCTGATACTCTTTCATCATTTGTATTATCCCAGTTTATCAAAGTATAGTAACCTCTTATAATCCCCTCTTTTTCCATCTGTGCTATTTCATTTGCCACTTCAGTTTCTGTCTTTCCAACTAAAATAGCAATCTCTTTAATATCTATTCTGCTATTTTTTTCTAATAACCGAAGAATTTCTTCTCTCATATTCTACCTCTCCTTTTAGAATAACTTATATATTTCATCGCCTCTTTGAGGTTCCAGAAATCTTGTTTCATCTCCATTTATCAATACTCTGTTTTTATCGGATGTTATTATTCCTATAACGCTTGCGTTAATTCCTTTTTCTTCTAAAACATCTACAAGCCTTTCCCCATTATTTGTTACTATCAATAAAGAACCTGTACCATCAAGCATATAAGGATTAATATCAAATACTTCTGATACTTCAATTGTTTCCTGCCATACCGGAATCTTTTGTAATTCAATTTTCACTCCAAGACCACTTGCAGATGTAAGTTCCCATACTCCTGCAAAAACTCCTCCTGTAGAAATGTCATGTAAAGCAACCTCTCCGCATTCCAAGGCTATACGTGATTCGTCTTCAATTGAAATATAATTTATAATATCTTTACATTTATCAACATATGTATTTATGAATTTTTCTTTTAAAATATCCGTCTTAGCATTAGATATAAGTCCCGTTCCACCAACTGCTATGGATTTTGTCATAACAATCTGTTGTCCGGGCTTAACATCCTTCAAACAATTTACATTGTAGCACTTACTACCCATTATAGTAAACATAATTATAGGTTGATTTACATTAGCAGAAACAGTAGTATGACCGCCTGAAATCTGCACATTGTATTTGCCAAATACTTCATCAAGCTTTCTCATTAATTTGCCAAGCTGCTTTTCTTCATATTCTAATGGTAATGCAATTGAAACTTCTGCCGCAAGTGGAATTCCACCCTGCACATATATATTATTCATTCCCTTTGCTACATTAAACTCTATGCATCCGTCAAACCATGTTTCTATACAATTAGAAGACATTACAACCGTAACGTCTTCTAATTGTATTTCACAGGCGTCATTACTTAAATCTGCTCCTCTAATCACTTTAGCATTTCTGTTTTTTATATTTTTTAAAACAGAACGTTTTAAAGCGATTTCAGAAATCTTTCCTCTGCGCATAAGCCACCGCCTATCATATATATTATTTTATTCTTCTGACTTCTTTGTTTCTTTAGCCTTAGCTGACGTTGTCTTTTCAGCCTTTTCATTTTTCTTTGTTGTTTCTTCTTTGTTATCTGAATCTGAGTCAGAATCATCTTTTTTATCTGTCGTTTCTTCTCCCTTTTTGTCTTCTTTCTTCGTTCCTTTTACAACTTTCTTTGGAGTCATTGCATAAGTGCTTGTGTGTAACAATTCCTTATCAACTTCTTCTCCATTCTCATATGTAACTTTCCAAAGCTTAGCAACATATCCCACATGACCATTTTCAGTTACTGATTCATAACTTGTAGGTTTTGAAGAATCCTTTGTAACCTTTGTTCCGATTGGTATTTCCTTAACTGTCTCACTTACATATTTTACTGAGCGACTACTGTCTCTTGTATCATGGCCATAAACTTTAAAAGTCAATGTTCCACCTGCATTATATACAGACTGAATGTAAATAGGTGCATCCGTATTATTTTCAAATACTAAGTCTTTATAATCTCCTGCTAAAGCTGCATCCGCTGCCAATGGCACATAAGCTACTGACATTGAATGAGAATATCTTTCTACAACTTTAATTTCTGCTTCAAGCAATGCATTGTATAGTGTACTTGATACCTGACAAATACCACCGCCATAACTGTCTGCTACACCACCATCAACATATGTTCCTGCAGGATACCATCCATTTTCAGCTGTCCATGGTGCCAAATGTTCATTTAATGAATACTGCTCTCCCGGATATAAAAGAATTCCGTCTAATACTTCAGCTCCATGTTTAATATTGTTATTTCTATTATCATATGAAGTTCCTACAGAAAATGAAGTATAGTAACTTCCCATAGGTGTAGAAGAAACTTTCTTTAAATCTTCTGATGTATATTTAGGTTTAGACACCTTTGTTTCTGCTGTATATAAAATATCTGATTTGTTATCCCATTCCTTTGTTATGTAATCATATAAACCTGATACTGTTACATCATAATCAATAACGACACCATCCTGCTCAGGTATAACTTCAAACCCTGAAGAAGTAAGTTTTAAAGACGCATTCTTTGCTTCAACATTATAGCTGTCGCAAATTTTCTTTAAATTGTCTTTCATATTTTTTTCTTCAATTCCAAATTCAAGTTTGAGCTCAATTCCTTTATTTTTCAAATCAAGTCCGTCTTTATATCTCTTTATAACATTTCCTGATTTTCCAACTCCGACTGCTTCTTCAATTACTGACTTGTTTGTCCATTTATATCCTAAGTCACTTAAATTAGTTTTTACCTCTGTACCATTTACATCAATCTTAACCGGCACATTTGTTTTTTCTTTTACATAAGCTTTTACCTTAGTATTTGCTTCTTCTTCTGTCAAATCGCTTACGTCTATACTTTCAATTCTTACTCCACTTTTGATTACATCTTTATCTTTTGAATTTTTAGAAGATGCAGCTCCAAATGCAAATACTGACATTCCAAGTACAGCTGCAACTACTGTTATAACAGCAACGCTCTTCTTTATACTTTTCACTTGTTTTCCTCCTCTTAATCTGTATTGCCCCTCCCTTTGGTCGGCGGCTACTCGTCGAAAACATTTATAGAAAAATGAAATTCATTCATTTTGTTTTCTCTTCTATATTTACGGCATAACAGAAAATACTGTTGTCACTACCATTGCAAGTACAACTACTGCAATTATTACACCTGAAATGATTCTCTGGTTTTTCTTCTTATTGAACATATCAAAAAAATTCATGTCAATTCTCCTTTATATACTTTTATAATTTGTAGAAATTTTTAATTTGCATATTTGCTCAGGTTGCATATGTTATCACTATTTTCTTAACTTTAGCAATGCAAATTCTTATAAATTCCATAATAGTTTTGCTTATAAACCTATATTATCACAGTATAACACAACACTATTTGTTCTCAAAGCCAAAAATTCTTCCCTTTTTGCTTATAATTTTGTCTATTTTTTTAGATGCTTCATTTTTGCTCAGTTTGTCGTATTCAATTTGCTCTTCTATACCATGATATGCCATTAAATCTTTTAAATATTTTATTTGTTTTGCCGTGGCAGGCTGTATTTTTTTTATTTTACACACAAGCGGCTGTGGTTCAAATACTTCCTTGTACTCTGCACCAAATTTGCCACACAAAATATTATATAATTCAACCGTAACTGCAGCATCATTAAATGCACGATGATGATTTTCGTCAAGAATTCCAAAATATCTGCACAAATAATCCAGCGCCTTACTTTCTAATTCAGGCATAGTTTTTCTTGCAATCTTTAACGTATCAATTCCCCTTTTTTCCAATTTATAATTGTACGCCATGGCATTGCATTTTAGGAAACTATAATCAAACATTATATTATGCCCCATTATCACATCACCCTCTGCAAAGTCAATAAAGTCCTTAAGCACAATAGCTATCGTATCCTGCCCCTTTACCATATCATTTGTTATTCCTGTAAGATTAGTTATGTAATAAGGGATATTACATTCAGGGTCTATAAGACGTGAGAATGTGTCAACTATCTTTCCATCTTTAACCTTTACAGCACCTATTTCGATTATTTTATTTTCCATTGGTTTACATCCCGTGGTTTCAATATCCACACAGACATATTCATTAGTCATTATTCTCTCCAAACCTTTCAACTAAATTTGTAACATCAATTGTGTTTGCTTCGCTGTTTAACGCGTTTCTGTCTTTATAGTCAAATAAAATATATTTCGGATTTGACTGTGCTTCATAAATTCTTTCAAACACTTCTATATGAGTCATTTTTGCAATCTGCTTGCTATCATAATCCCTGTACGCAGGAATTACTTCATATATTTTCTCATTTCTGTAAATACTTTGCTTTTCCTTCTTAAAGTTATTAATATCTTTTGCAAATAACGGTCTTGTTTTTATATTCTCACGCAAATATACATCTAATGTTAATAATTCGTCAAACTTATTAATATCTATCGGTCTATTTTCTTCTTTTATTAATAATTCTGCAAATTTTCTTAACAATATATATCTTGCAATTCGCGAATGTTTTTCACCATTCATGCTGTTTGCTTTATAAAACGTGCCTAGCTCTTCATAAAATTCAAATGGAGTTTCAAACATTTTTTCTAAATACATAACTGAATTAGAAAATTGAAAACTATTATAGTATATTTCAACTACTTCTTCCACTTCCTTTAATTTAAGCACATCCTCATATGAAATCCATTTTGTCTCTAAAACCTCATACGGTGGATATGACAAGTACTTTATTCCATATTCCCCGCTCATAAGTTTCATATTTGAACCATAAAGTACTTTAAGAAATCCTAACTGCAACTGGTCAGGTTTCATCGCATAAACCTGATTAAAGGAATTTGCAAATGAATCATAATCTTCATAAGGCAATCCCGCAATCAAATCAAGATGTTGATGTACATTTCCAAATGATTTAATCTTAGCAACTTTTTCTCTTATTTTGTCTAAATTTGTCTTTCTGTTTATTGCTGAAATAGTCATCTCATTTACAGACTGCACTCCAATTTCTAACTGGATTAGTCCTGGACGCATATCTTTAATAATTTCTATTTCCTCATCTGTCATCAAATCTGCTGCAACTTCGAAATGAAAATTCGTTATTCCATTGTCATGTTCTTTTATAAACTTCCATATCTCTATTGCATGGTCTTTCTTGCAGTTAAATGTTCTGTCTACGAATTTTACCTGTGCGACTTTATTATCTATAAAGAACTTCAATTCTTCTTTTACTAAAGATAAATTTCTAAATCTTAATTTTTTATCTATCGATGAGAGGCAATAACTACAGGAAAATGGGCATCCACGGCTCGTCTCATAATACATTATTTTATTTTCAAACTGTTTTAAATCTTTGTACACAAATGGAATATCCGACATATCGAGCGGGCTTTCCAATTCATTTTCAATAATTTCACCGCTCGCACTTCTATAAACCATTCCCTTTATATTGGAAAGATTTGGTATCGGTCTATTCTCCTCTGACACAGCCGTAACAAAATTTGCAAATATTTTTTCTCCCTCTCCGCGCATAATTCCTTCTACTTCATTATTTTGTAAAAGAAATTCTTTAGCATTATACGAGACCTCAGGACCTCCCATATAAATCGGTACATTAGGCGCAACCTTTTTCATATTTTCAATTACATGCTTTGTCATTTGCAAATTCCATATATAACATGAAAATGCTAAAATATCAGCCTTTCTTTCATATAAATTTCTAAGTACTTCGTCCTCTGTCTGATTTATTGTATATTCTGCAATTTCTATTTCTATATTTTCATTTTTTGCATATTTTTCTGCATAAGCTTTCAGGCTGTAAACTGCTAAATTTGAATGTATATATTTTGCATTTATTGCTACTAAAACTATATTCATTTTATTTCCTCTTTTAGATTATTATTTTTTTAATACTGTAGAATTTTTAATCTCATTATTCTGACTGTGTAAAATTTAATATTATACGTTATGTATTCACAATCACTCCCAATATTTACATATTTTTATTTTATTCTCAATAGTGATTGTACACCAAAACAATTTATTATGTATAAATTATTTTAAAAAGGTATTGCATAAAAATATTTTCATTGTTAAATTCAAAAAGAATTTTAAATTTTATTGGAGATAGTTATGAATATTAATGAATACAATTTAGTTTGGAATGATGAATTTGATTACGAAGGAAAATTAGATTCTAAAAAATGGAATTATGAAACCGGAAACTTTCAGTGGCCAAATCGCGAGCTTCAGGCCTATACTGACAGACTTGATAATGTTTTTGTGAAAGATGGTCATTTAACAATACGTTCTTTAAAGCAAAAGGATGGCGACCGTGAATACACATCAGGAAAAGTCAACACTTTAAATAAAGGAATGTGGACATATGGTTATTTTGAATTTCGTGCCAAAGTGCCAAGAGGTGTCGGCTCATGGCCTGCAATATGGATGATGCCATATATTAAGCCTCATAAATTACCTGACGGAATTCCTACAAGACCTGATGGCCGCCCAGATTTCTTTAACATGAGCAAGGAGCAACGAGCTATTTTGCCTCCTATTCCTGAAAATGATCATTGGCCAAACTGTGGCGAAATTGATATTTTAGAACATATTGGAAGGTTAAAAAAGCATTTATTGTTCAGCCTTCATTCTAAAAATCACAATCATACACGTAAGGATGGCATTCAGTACACAACAAATGTAACTTTTGACGTTGATTTTTCAGATGATTTTCATGTCTATGCAATGGAATGGACTAAAGATTATATCGAATATTTCGTTGATGGCAAAAGCTACTGTCGTTACAACAAAGCTGATGACACAGACCAAAGCCATGATTCATGGCCGTTTGACAAGCCTTTTTATCTCATATTAAATACTGCTGTCGGCGGTGGGCTTGGCGGACCTGTAGATGATTCTAATATTCCTTTTGAATTTATTATTGATTATGTAAGAGTTTATCAGAAAAAATAATATAGCAACATCAAAAGAGCCCACATCAGCGATGATGTGGGTTCTTTTGATTAAGTATATTTAATATATTTCTTTTAAGAAATTCTACAAGCATTTTTAGGCATAACAAAAGCGGGTGATGGGAATCGAACCCACGTATCTAGCTTGGAAGGCTAGTGTTCTACCATTGAACTACACCCGCGGAGTGC
>NZ_FR878152.1:0-89774 GCF_000434315.1 Eubacterium sp. CAG:156
TATTCAAACTCTATAGTTCCAGGTGGCTTACTCGTCAAATCATACATTACTCTATTGACTCCTCGCACCTCATTTATAATTCTGCTCATTACCTTTGATAATACTTCGTAAGGTATTTCTGCAGCTTCTGCTGTCATAAAATCTACAGTATTTACTGCACGGAGTGCAATGGCGTAGTCATATGTTCTTTCATCACCCATTACACCTACGCTTCGCATGTTTGTGAGCGCTGCAAAATACTGTCCGATTGTTTTGTCCAATCCGGCATTTGCAATTTCCTCGCGATAGATTGCGTCTGCATCCTGTACCATTTTAACTTTCTCAGCTGTTACTTCGCCGATGATACGGATTCCAAGTCCCGGTCCCGGGAATGGTTGGCGGTATACAAGATAATCAGGTATGCCCATTTCTAAGCCGGCTTTTCTTACTTCGTCCTTAAACAAGTCACGGAGTGGTTCGATTATTTCTTTAAAATCTACGCAATCAGGTAATCCTCCTACATTGTGATGTGACTTGATTACTGCTGATTCACCACCCAATCCACTTTCTACAACGTCAGGATAAATTGTTCCCTGTACTAGAAAGTCTACTGCTCCGATTTTCTTTGCTTCTTCTTCAAATACACGGATAAATTCTTCTCCGATAATTTTACGCTTCTTTTCAGGTTCAGTTACTCCTGCTAATTTGCTATAGTAACGTTCCTGTGCATTTACACGAATAAAGTTTAAGTCATATGGACCATCAGGGCCAAATACAGCTTCTACTTCATCTCCTTCATTTTTACGAAGTAAACCGTGGTCTACAAATACACATGTAAGCTGTTTTCCAATTGCTTTTGAAAGCATTACTGCTGCAACAGATGAATCTACACCACCTGATAATGCGCACAATACTTTCCCGTCTCCAACTTTTTCGCGGATTGCCTTAATTGATTCCTCTACAAATGAATCCATTCTCCATTCACCTGAGCATTGGCATACTCCACGAACAAAATTGTAAAGCATCTTTGTTCCTTCCTGTGTATGAAGTACTTCAGGATGGAACTGTATTGCATAAAGTTTCTTATCTGCATTTTCTGCTGATGCACAAGGGCAGTCCTTTGTATGAGATGATATTTCAAATCCAGGTGCTACCTTTGATATATAATCAAAATGACTCATCCAACAAATTGTTTTAGGTGAAACGCCTTCAAATATCTGTGAATTTGTTTTATCTACGATTACTTCTGTTTTACCGTACTCGCGAACGTCTGCACGTTCTACCTTTCCTCCTAAAACATGCATCATAAGCTGTGCTCCGTAGCAAAGTCCTAAAACAGGAACTCCCATTTCAAATAATTCCTTTGAATATGTTGGAGAATCAGCTTCATAACAACTATTAGGTCCTCCGGTTAAAATAATTCCCTTTGGATTCATAGCTTTTATTTTTTCAATGTCAGTCTTATAAGAATAAATCTCACAATATACATTGCATTCACGAACTCGTCTTGCAACCAGCTGATTATACTGACCACCAAAATCAAGTACGATTACTAATTCTTTCTTCACTATAATTCCTCCTAATTAATATGTGTTTCCACTTGAATCGTTGGCTAATTTTCGAAAACATTTATTAAAACTGAACTTTATTCATTTTGTTTTCTCCTATAATGGCTTTAACCAATTTATTGTAAAATACGATAAATGCTATTAATATCATTAATTGTATTTTTCTCAAATCATTAACAATTCTACATTATTTTTAATATTAAAACAAGTAGGCTATTGTTAAAACCATAACAATATAAACCTTTTCTTAAATTAACAAAGCACCTGACATTTATTAATATCAGGTGCTCGTATTTAAATACCTTACTTCTAAAATTGATTCATTAGCTGCAGATTAAACTTCATTAATCATTAATCTTATATGAAACTATATTCCCTTACTTTACTTTCGATTTATCATACCTAATCAAAATCGTGTTTCAAAAATACCATCTGCAAATAATTTAATATATCTACATATATAAGGATGTTATCTTTCTAATCTCTGTAACAACGTTGCCACTTGGAGATTAATAACCATCCTTCAATCCACTCTCTTCTTACAACTCTTCCGATCCGTTGTACCTTATGTAGATAATACGGTAACTCCTTTCTTACCTATATTTGACTAATATTCACTCGATTCCAATTGTTCTGTTTCCCTAGTACGGATTAAATAAATATTGGAGTCTCTCGTTTTCTCCTATAGGACTTTTTCCCATTAAACATTCCTCTTGGATACTTACTTAATTTTCATCTCATGACACGTTCTAATGATAATTTTTAGAAGTCTTACGGTATTAATTTCTTATTAAGTTTTAATGTACTTTTCCTTTAACTTGTAACTATAATCTAGCACATTTTTATGCAATTTTAAAGGGTTTAAAAACATGTTTTTAATCTTTGTAACCATTGCTGTTTTTGGCCTTTTTAAATCCTTTTTATTTTCCTGTTTTTTATGAAAAATACACAATATTTTAAAATGTCAACTTTATTATTTTTTGTCTTTTTCCAAATACTGTTTTACGTATTTTGCAGTATAAGATGTAGGGTGTTTTGCTACCTCCTCAGGAGTTCCCGAAACTACAACAGTTCCACCTCTGTCTCCTCCATCAGGACCCATGTCAATAATATAATCTGCGGTTTTAATAACATCAAGATTATGCTCTATTACAACTACCGTGTTTCCTTCGGCTGCAAGCCTTTGTAGAATTTCTACTAACTTGTGTACATCTGCAAAATGAAGTCCTGTTGTAGGTTCATCAAGTACATAAATTGTTCTTCCCGTACTTCTTTTACTTAATTCTGTAGCAAGTTTAATTCTCTGAGCTTCTCCACCGGATAATGTAGTTGATGGCTGTCCTAATTTAATGTATGACAATCCAACATCGTATAAAGTCTGTATCTTGTTATGAATTTTTGGTACATTTTTGAAAAAGTCCAATGCCTCCTCAACTGTCATATCAAGTACATCGTATATGCTCTTTCCTTTATACTTAACCTCTAATGTTTCACGATTATATCTCTTTCCACCACATACTTCACATGGCACATAAACATCTGGAAGGAAATGCATTTCTACCTTTAAAATACCATCACCTGAACAAGCTTCACAACGGCCGCCTTTAACATTAAAACTAAAACGACCTTTCTTGTAACCTCGCTCCTTAGCATCCATTGTATTTGCAAATAAATCTCTAATAGTGTCAAATACCCCTGTATAAGTTGCCGGATTAGAACGTGGAGTTCTTCCTATTGGAGACTGATCAATATCAATAATTTTATCTAACTGCTCTACTCCCTCTATTGTCTTATGCTTTCCGGGAATATATCTTGCTCTGTTTAACTGTTTTGCAAGAGATTTATATAAAATTTCATTTACAAGTGAACTCTTACCTGAACCTGAAACACCTGTTACACATGTAAGCACTCCTGTAGGAATTTTTACATTTATATTTTTTAAATTATTTTCCTTTGCTCCAACGATTTTTAGCCAACCTGTCGGTTTTCTTCTTGTTTTTGGAACAGGAATCTTTATTTCACCACTTAAGTATTTTCCTGTAATTGAGTTTGGATTCTTCATAATATCTTCAGCCGTTCCGGTAGCTATAACTTCACCTCCGTGGGCTCCTGCTCCCGGACCTATATCTACTATGAAATCTGCTGCTCTCATTGTATCTTCGTCATGCTCAACTACTATCAATGAATTACCCAAATCACGCAAATGTTTAAGTGTTGCAAGTAACTTATCATTGTCATTCTGATGAAGACCTATACTTGGTTCGTCTAATATATAAGCGACTCCAACAAGCCCTGACCCTATCTGGGTTGCAAGACGTATTCTCTGAGCTTCTCCACCGGATAATGTTCCCGTTGCTCTTGAAAGACTTAAATAGTCCAATCCTACATCAACCAAAAACTTGAGTCTTCCCTTTATTTCTTTAAGAATTTCATCGCCGATTTTATGTTGCATTTCTGACAGTTCAACATTTTCCAAAAACTCTCTTAAATCCCTAACAGGCATTTCTGTCATCTCATAAATATTCTTATCTGCAATTGTTACAGCAAGCGATTCTTTCTTTAATCTTTGTCCGCCACAAGTCTTACACGGTGTAATTCTCATGTATGTCCCATATTCTGCCTTTGTTGATTCTGCACTTGTTTCTCTATATCGTCTTTCAACATTTCTTATAAGTCCCTCAAATGCAATATCATAAACACCTTCTCCACGCTGTCCTCTATAATGAACAGGCACGGAAACTCCATTTGTTCCATGTATCAAAATATCATGAATTTCCTGTGGATAGTCTTCAAACGGTGTATCTAAATCAAAATTATATTTTTTACCTAAAGCCTTAAGAATGGCATTTGCAAAGCTCTTACCATCATTTGCACTCTGCCACCCAAGAACAACTATCGCTCCCTGATTAATACTTAAACTTTTGTCAGGAATCATTAAATCCTCATCAAACTCCATCTTATATCCTAATCCATAACAATCAGGACACGCACCAAACGGATTATTAAATGAAAAACTTCTCGGCTGAATTTCATCAATACTAATTCCACAATCCGGGCATGAAAAATGCTGACTAAATGTCATTGGTTCTCCATCAATTACATCGATAATCATTAAACCATCTGCTAATTTAAGTGCATTATCAATAGAGTCATTAAGTCTCTTTTCCATTCCTTCTCTAATTGCAAGTCTATCTACAACTATTTCAATATTATGCTTTATATTCTTATCTAATGTTATGTCTTCTGTTAGTTCGTACATATTTCCATCTACACGAACACGTACATATCCACTTCTTTTCGCTCCTTCAAGCACTTTTTCATGGCGTCCTTTTCTTCCTCTAACAACCGGTGCAAGAACCTGAATCTTTGTTCTTTCAGGAAGTGCCATTATCTTATCCACCATTTCATCAACAGTCTGTTTTTTTATTTCACGGCCACATTTCGGGCAATGCGGAATACCTGCTCTCGCAAATAAAAGTCTTAAATAGTCATATATTTCCGTAACAGTTCCAACTGTAGAACGTGGATTTCTATTTGTTGACTTCTGGTCTATTGAAATTGCCGGAGGAAGTCCTTCTAAACTTTCTACCTGTGGTTTTTCCATCTGTCCTAGGAATTGTCTTGCATAAGAAGATAATGATTCCATATATCTTCTCTGCCCCTCAGCATAAATTGTATCAAATGCAAGAGACGATTTACCTGAGCCACTAAGACCTGTCAATACGACAAATTCATCTCTTGGAATATCTATATCTATATTTTTTAAATTGTGCTCTGCTGCACCTCTGATTTTTATATATTTTTTATTATCCAATTGTCTGTCCTCTCTACATGCAGGGTGTTCTGAATATTAATTAAAAATAACAAACTGCAAATTCACTACAATTATTATAATTATATTTTCTCTCAAACCTCTTACACTCTGCCTATATTCAAATCTGCTTAATTCAAATATTTTCGCAAATCTGCTATCTTATCTCTAAATTCTATTGCTGACTCAAAATCAAAATCAGCTGCAGCCTTCTGCATTTTCTTTGTCAGCTTATCTATCAATTTGCGAATTTCCTTTGGATCCATTGATTCCGGATCTTTCTCAATATCATTAATCTTCTTGTCCACTTCTTTTGAAATACTAATAAGGTCACGCACTGCTTTAATAATAGTTTTTGGCGTAATTCCATGCTCCTTATTGTACTTCATCTGTATATCTCTACGTCGATTTGTTTCATCTATGGCAACCCTCATTGAATCAGTAATCTTGTCCGCATACATGATTACATGACCCTCAGCATTTCTTGCGGCACGTCCTATCGTCTGGATAAGCGATGTCTCCGATCTTAAAAAGCCTTCTTTATCTGCATCTAATATTGCTACCAATGCAATTTCCGGAATATCAAGACCTTCCCTTAAAAGGTTAATTCCTACAAGTACATCAAATTGGTCAAGTCTCATATTTCTTATAATTTCTGCTCGCTCCAATGTATCTATGTCCGAATGAAGGTATTTAACCCTGATTCCAACTTCCTTCATATAGTCAGTCAAATCCTCTGCCATCCTCTTAGTCAAAGTAGTAACTAATATTTTATTCTTCTTTTCTACTTCTTTATTAATTTCAGAAATTAAATCATCTATCTGCCCTGCAACCGGTCTCACTTCAACCTCAGGATCCAAAAGACCTGTAGGTCTGATAACCTGTTGTGCTCTTAATAACTCATGCTGACTCTCGTATTCTCCCGGTGTTGCCGAAACAAACATAATCTGATCAATCATGCTTTCAAATTCATCAAAATTAAGTGGTCTGTTATCTTTTGCTGATGGAAGTCTGAATCCATAATCCACCAGTGTTGTCTTTCTTGACTGATCGCCTGCATACATTCCTCTAATCTGTGGAACTGTAATATGCGATTCGTCTACTATTATTAGAAAATCATCTCCAAAATATTCCATTAATGTATGAGGTGTCGCACCCGGTTCTAATCCTGCCATATGTCTTGAATAATTCTCTATGCCTGAGCAAATGCCGGTTTCCCTAAGCATTTCCATATCAAAATTAGTACGCTCGGCGATTCTTTGTGCTTCAATCAGCTTATCCTCACTCTTAAAATAAGCTACCTGTTCTGCCAGTTCCTTCTCAATTGCCGCAATCGCACCTTCCATCTTTTCAGGTGGAATAACATAATGAGAATTAGGGAAAATTGCCACATGTTCCAGTCTGTTCTTAACTTCACCTGTTAATGTATCAATTTCCGTTATCCTGTCCACCTCATCTCCAAAAAATTCTATACGGACTGCCGTGTCGCCATATGAAGCCGGAAACACCTCAACAACATCTCCTCTTACGCGAAAAGTACCACGCTTAAAATCCATATCGTTGCGATCATATTGTATCTCTATTAATTTTCTTATTACTTCATCTCTATCCTTAATCATTCCCGGTCTTAGGGAAACAACCATATTCTTATAATCAATCGGATCTCCTAAGCCATAAATACAGGAAACTGACGAAATAATAATAACGTCTTTTCTTTCCATCAAAGCCATTGTTGCCGAATGTCTTAATTTATCTATTTCATCATTTATTGCCGAATCTTTTTCTATATAAGTATCTGTACTTGGCACATACGCCTCCGGCTGATAATAATCATAATAGGAGACAAAATATTCCACTGCGTTATTTGGAAAAAATTCTTTAAATTCACCATATAACTGAGCTGCCAAAGTCTTGTTATGAGCAATAATCAGCGTTGGTTTATTAAGTTGTTGTATAACATTCGCCATTGTAAATGTCTTACCTGAACCTGTTACACCTAATAAGGTTTCACACTGATTACCTTTTTTAAATCCTTCAACTAATTCTTCTATTGCCTGGGGCTGATCCCCTGTCGGCTTAAATTCTGATACTAATTCAAAATGATCCATAAAATACCTCTGTTATATTTATCCCCTTATTTTATGTGATGCCAGAGTCAAAAGGTCTAAGTTCCACATGAGTTTGCCCACAAATAGGGGTCGCCCTGCAAACGAATTTTATAAAGAGTTGATAAATAGCATTATTTGCTCACAAATAGGGGCTTTCGCCCTAGCATCATATTATTTAATTATAAAACTTTTACTCTATTCGATATCTTCTTAGTATTGCTACCTGATTAGTATATCATTCAGGCAAAAAAAAGTACAGAACAAAATCGAACTTTTGTTCTGTACGCTTTTGACAATTTTTTATTCTTCTGACAATGTATCTATTGCTTTTTGTAACTGGTCATCTCTTTCTGTCTCAGAATTTTCTTCTACTTTAATATCCGGCTCAATGCCTGTTCCCTGAATATTAACTCCACTTGGTGTAAAATATCTCTGTATCGTAAGTTTTATTGCCGAACCGTCAGATAATGGCATTATTGTCTGTACAATTCCTTTTCCAAATGATGTATACCCTATTATTGTACCTGCCTTAAAATCTTTAATTGCCCCTGCAAAAATCTCTGCTGCACTGGCACTGTTTTCATTCTGTAAAACAACCATAGGCATATCAAGGCAATTTGCATCAGATTTTTGTTCTTCTTTATTGCCATCTTTATCCTCAGTGTACACCAAAACTCCCTCAGGCAAAATATCATCTAACATATTTACTACAGTTTTATACATTCCACCCGGATTATCTCTAACATCAAAAATAATAGACTTCATTCCCTGCTTCTTTAAACTTTCCAAGCCCTCTTTAAACTGATTGTATGTAACCTCATCAAATTCTGTTATCTGCATGTATCCTATATTATTATCAAGCATTTTTGTTTCTATTGTAGGAACATTAACTTCATCTCTTTCAATTTCCATATCAATGTACTTTGATGTAGATGGACGATATACTGTGACTTTAACCTTAGTTCCTTTATCTCCTTTCATCTTTGCAACAACGGAGCTTAAATCTTCACCGGTTACTTCTTCATCTTCTACTTTATATATAATATCCTTAGCTTTAACACCCGCTTTATCTCCAGGTGCTCCGTCAAATACTCTAACTGCAGTAATTACTCCCGTATCATTATTCTGGCTAACAACAACACCTATTCCACAGTAGCTTCCGCTAGTACTTTCAAGCAATGACTGATATTCTTCTTTTGTATAATACACAGAATATGGATCATCTAATCCATTTAAAAGGCCTTTATAAATACTGTCTTTTATTTTTTCATCATCCTTATTGTCATTGTAATCCAAATAATAATCATCAATCAATTTATTTAGATAATTCATCTTTGTCTGTACTTGTGATGCAATGTTATCTGAGCTATTTGTCTTAACTATTGTTGAAATTGTACCTGCTGCAAATCCACCTCCAAATACAAACACAACAACCAAAATTACGCCTATTATTTTAGCAGCTTTCTTTTTTTTCATAATTTATATGTCTCCTTATAATAGTTATTTATATTTTTGCCGTATATAACAGAACAAAGGCACCCACTATTTTATCTTAGTAGTGTGCCTTCGTTTTCTTTATTTGCTCACGTAATTCCAAGGACTTACATATGCCCCATTTAATCGTACACTAAAATGCAAATGATTTCCTGTTGACGAACCTGTTGTTCCTACAAGCCCTATAACGTCTCCCGCACTTACATTTTGTCCTGCTGATACAATTAATGCAGAACAATGCATATATACAGTATATACACCATTGCCGTGATCTATTCCAATCCAGTTTCCTGCTGTTGTACTATAGTTTGCCCACGCAACCTGTCCTGATGCGGCTGCCACAATTCTTGTTCCTGCCGGAGCCGGTATGTCTATACCTGAATGATATGACTGTTTGCCTGTAAATGGATCTGAACGGTATCCAAAATCAGATGATACTGTGCTATATCCAGGCAAAGGCCAAATATATCCTGTTGCAGAATTTACGGTATTTTGTGTACTTCCTGCATTGCTGTCAGTATTTGGATTTGTCTTAGTTACTCCTGTTGAAGCAGAACTCTGTCCTGTACTTTTATTAGCATTCTGAGCTGCAAGTGCTGCTTTTCTTGCTGCCTCTTCTCTTGCCTTTTCAATGCTTTCCATTTCCTGAATAACCTGTTTCTGATTGCTGATTTCATCATCTATATTATCTTTGCTTTTCTTTCCTGCAGCAATCAGGTTATTATATTCTTCCATTTCTTTTTCTTTTGCATCAGACAATATCTGCAAATCGCTCTTTTGTTTTGAAAGCTTTGTTTGCAAATTCTCTAAATTAGTTTTACTGTCTTCTAACGCAACTTGAGTATCAGCAATTTCCTGCTTTGTCTCTTTCATTTTATTTAACATTTTTCTGTCATATGATGAAATTTCTGATATGTATTCTGCCTTATTAAGAAAATCTCCAACACTCTTTGATGACAAAATCAAATCCAACATCTGTGTATCGCCATTTTCATACATAAACTGTATTCTAAGTTTCATCGCAGCATACTGATTCTCTATGCTTGTCTGAGCATTCTCTAATTTTTTCTCATTTTTCTTTATTTTCTTTTCAGTTTTATCAAGTTCATTCTCGTTGTCATACATTTGTTTTGAAATAGCTGAAACCTGAGAATCCACTGTATTAATAAATGTTTTTGCGTCAGCCTTTGATTTTTCCAAACCATTAATCTGCTGTTGAACATCTTCCTGCTCATTCTGCAAATTATTTAATTTATCTTTTTCGTCCTTAATTGTAGCTCTAGACGGCACTGCCGTTCCTATTATTAAGCTAAGGACAAGAAATCCACACAATATCTTGTTTCTTTTTTTCATGAACATTCTCCTCATATATGTGTTGCCCCCTCCCTTCGGTCGGCGGCTATTCGTCGGAAACATTTATAGAAAATGAACTTTGTTCATTTTGTTTCCTCCTCCTTAAACCTTTAAGTGCTTTCTAATTGATAAAATACTTCCTACAAATCCAATTCCTGCACCGATTCCTAATCCCATAGGAACCAATACTGCAAAAATTGTGCTCTGTGGTAAAAATACAATTATAGAAGATAATGCGCTAAACTGCTGCATTACGAATTCGACAACCTTTTCATATAACACTTTAATAAGTACTAATGGAATTGTTGCTCCTACTAAACCTATAACTATACCTTCTATGATAAATGGTGCTCTTACAAAAATATTTGAAGCACCAATTAACTTCATTACTTTTATTTCTTTCTTACGAACAGAAATACCAATCATTACCGTATTACTAATAAGGAAAATACCTACAGCAAGCAATACAACAATTATGGCTACAGATGCATATCCAACAAGCCTTCCAAAGCTTGTCATTGCGCTTACTGTTCCTTCTGAATAATTTACTGCTCTTACACCCTCTACCTGAGACATCTCATCTGAAAAGCTTTTCTGGTCTTCTATATTTTTCAAATATACTGTATAAGATGCTGAATTTGCCAACGGATTGTCATCCTTAAATCCTTCTGCTAAATCTTCATTCTGTTTAAAATATTCTACTTTAAAAATATCCCACGCTTCTTCTGCTGAAGTAAATGTGTAATTTGCCACTTTATCATTTGCAGCTATCTGCGCCCCTATGGCATCAATTCCTGCCTGATCTATTCCTTCGTTAAAAAATATAGTAATTCCTACCTGGTCTTCTGCTGATTTTACAATGTACTGGAAATTTACTACAATTGTATAAAACATACCAATCAGAAATACACAGGCAGCTATTGTACTAATCGAAGCAAGTGAAAATAATTTGTTTCTCTTTATATTTACAAGCCCTTGCTTAAGGCAATATAATGCTGTTCTAATTTTCATCTTTAATCCACCTTACTGTCGCTTACCTTTATTCCTTTTTTCATTGTAATTACTCTTTTTTGCATTCGCTCAACTATTTCCATATTATGCGTAACTACAACTACCGTCGTTCCCTGTTTGTTAATCTCATCCAACAATTTCATGATTTCCCATGAATTTCCCGGATCCAGGTTTCCGGTTGGCTCGTCTGCCAATAACAATGCCGGCTTATTTACCAACGCTCTTGCAAGTGCAACTCTCTGCTGTTCACCACCTGATAACTCATTTGGAAATGACTTATATTTTTCAGAAAGCCCAACTAAAGATAACATTCTAGGAACATTTTTCTTTATTTCTCTTGTGGACACACCTATTACTCTCTGTGCAAATGCGATATTTTCATATACATTTCTATCTTTCAAAAGACGGAAATCCTGAAATACAACTCCTACTTTTCTTCTGTATTTTGCAGTCTTTCCTGATCTTAGTTTTCTTAATTCAGTATCGTTTACGATAATTTTTCCTTCTGTCGGTTCTAATTCCTTCAAAAGTAATTTAATAAATGTTGATTTGCCTGAACCGCTTGTTCCTACAACAAATACAAACTCTCCATCTTCAATTTCTATATTAAGGTTACTTAGCGCCGGTGCACCATTACCATACGACTTAGTAACATTTTCAAAAGTAATCATTTTCTTTGTCCTCTCACCCTGCCGTGACTCCTAAAAGCATTTGAAATGCGCAGAAAAACTGCGCATTCCATTATAGCCGTATTTAGAATTCATTCATACTATCCATGTAATTCATATATTTTACTACCATTAATGCAATCTTAAATGTTATTGCATCTTCAAACACTCTTAAATCAAGTCCTGTGCTCTTTTGTAATTTATCTAATCTGTATACAAGTGTATTTCTATGAATATATAACTGTCTTGATGTTTCAGATACATTCAAATTATTTTCAAAGAACTTATTTATTGTTGTAAGTGTTTCTTCATCAAAATCATCAGGTGACTTTCCATTGAAGTTTTCCTTTATAAACATCTTACAAAGAGGAATAGGTAACTGATAAATCAAACGTCCAATTCCTAAGTTGTTATATGCAATAACACTCTTATTGCTATAGAAAATCTTTCCTACATCTAAAGCCATCTTTGCTTCCTTATAAGAACGTGACACTTCTTTTAATTCTGAAATAATTGTACCATATGCAACTGTTGCCTTAACCATTGCTTCTGTATTTAACATATCAACAATTGTTTCTGAAATCTTCTGAACATCTTCATATCCTTGTTTTTCTTCAAGATTCTTAATTAATATTATGCTCTTTTCATCTACTGCTGTAATAAAATCTTTCTTCTGTGTTGCAAATAATGTTCTGACAGTTTCTAATGCAACACTGTCTTTTTCATTCTTTGTTTCAATAATGCACACAACTCTTCTTGTATCCATGTCTATGTGCAATTTCTTAGCTCTGTTATAAATATCAACCAACAAAAGATTATCTAACAAAAGATTCTTTATGAAATTATCTTTATCAAATCTTTCTTTATACGCTACCAAAAGATTCTGTATCTGGAAGGCTGCCATCTTTCCAATCATAAATACATCATCATTTGCTCCCTGAGCTATTAAAATTAATTCTAACTGGTTCTCATCATATACCTTAAAAAATTGGTATCCCTGAACAGACTGGCTATCTGCCGGTGAACCTGCGAATGCAATTATAGCATCTTTAAACTGGTTTCCAATCTGGGAAGTACTGGCAACTATTTTTCCATCTGTATCAGCAACATATAAGTCAACTCTTGATATGTCTTTTACTCCTTTGATTGTTGATTGTAGTATCTGATTTGAAATCATTCTGTATACCTCTATTTCTTTTTAATTTAATGCATCCCAACATTTTGTTTTCTAAGAAATTATAATTTAAAATTATAAATTTTGTGTGTACGTAAATCTTTTCTGACTAGAGTTTATCTTTTTATTTTCATCAAAATAAGCTCAACACATTCTTATCTTATAGTTTAATATAATTTTCATTAAAAAAAAAGAGAAAATACACTTTTTTTGTGCATTTCCTCTTTTTTTCACATTTATTTCATTTTTACTAGTTTGTGATAACCTGTTCTGTTTCTTTATCAAAGATATGCAACTTTGTAAGATCCATTGCCATTCTTACTTCATCACCAGGTCTAGCCTGTGTACGAGGATTTACTCTTGCTGTACAATCGAATCCTTCTACATCGAAATATAAGTAAACTTCAGCACCTAATAATTCGTATAATCTGATTGTTGTTGTAAATACACTTTCAGGTGACATTTCAATGAAGCTTTCTTCATCATGAATATCTTCTGGTCTGATACCCATAACAACTGTCTTTCCAACATATCCGCCTTCAACTAAAGCTCTAGCCTGATCAGCTGGTACTGTGATGTACTGTCTTGCCTGACCAATGTGAAGTTTAACATCTTCTCCATCTCTTTCAACTTCAGCGTCGATGAAGTTCATCTGTGGTGATCCCATGAATCCTGCTACGAATAAGTTAACCGGATTATCATATAAGTTCTTAGGTGAATCTACCTGCTGAACTACACCATCTTTCATAACTACGATTCTTGTACCAAGTGTCATAGCTTCTGTCTGGTCATGAGTAACGTAAATGATTGTTGCTCCTAATCTCTTATGAATCTTAGCAATTTCAACACGCATCTGAACTCTTAACTTAGCATCTAAGTTTGAAAGAGGTTCATCCATTAAGAATACCTTAGGATCACGAACGATTGCACGACCCATAGCAACTCTCTGTCTCTGACCACCTGATAAAGCCTTTGGCTTTCTGTCAAGTAAGTGTTCCAAATCAAGAATCTTAGCTGCTTCTTTAACTAATCTTTCAATTTCAGCCTTAGGTACTTTTCTTAACTTAAGACCGAACGCCATATTATCATATACTGTCATATGTGGATACAAAGCGTAGTTCTGGAAAACCATTGCGATATCTCTATCTTTAGGTTCTACATCGTTAACTAACTTGTCTCCAATATATAATTCTCCTGATGAGATTTCTTCAAGACCTGCAATCATACGAAGTGTTGTTGACTTACCACAACCTGATGGTCCTACGAAAATGATAAATTCCTTATCCTTGATTTCAAGGTTAAAATCTTTTACTGCAACAAATCCGTTAGGATATACCTTGCTAATGTTTTTTAATGATAAACTTGCCATAAGTTCCTCCTCTAATATCTAGTGCCTGGCGCAACATACTCCGCAAATCACGCCTCCGTACTCTTCTTTATTACAGTGGTTATTGTAAATCAGCCCCAGAGAAAATTCTATATTGTAAATAGCCAAAATATAATTTTATAATTTGGCTAAATTGTATATCGGCATTATTCTTTTGTTAAATTTATTGAATTTACCCCAATTGACACCTTATGTTCTTTGAGCAATCTGCCGATACCACGCTTAAATTCGTTTTTACTCATATTAAAATCATTTTTAATAACTTCAGGTTTTGCCTTATCTGTATATGGTAATTCTCCACCCATAGCCTCTATTATTTCGTATATTTTCTTTGCATCGTCTTCCATTTGCAAATATGCTTTCTTCTGGAGGCTCAAATCCATCTTGCCATCTTTTCTTACATTTATGACTCTTGCTTCAATCTGCTCACCTATCTGAACATTTCTGTGGAGTTCTCTTTTTAAAAGCATTCCGTGATATTTGTTATCTACTGCTACAAATGCTCCAAATCTTTCATTATAATTGTAAACTATACCTGAAACCTGATCATCTTTCACATATGGTGGATTATCTTCCAAATAATCGTATACATTCATGGTTCCACATAATCTGCTACTCTTATCAATATATAAAGCTATCAAGTATCTTTCACCCGGTCTTACCTGCGTTGTCTGTTCTTTATATGGAAGGAACAAATCTTTTTCAAGTCCCCAGTCAAGATATGCTCCATTTTTTGAAACATCTTTTACTGTAAGCATTGCTACTTCACCTAATGTTAATAGTGGCTGATTTACAGTAGAAATCAGTCTGTCCTCTGAATCTCTGTATATAAATACTTTTATTGAATCGCCAACACTAATATCCTGTGGTACCTGTTTCTTTGGTAACAATACCTGTTCTCTTTCATCCCCAAGATATACTCCTATTGTTGACTTTCTAACTACCTTTAATATCTGATATTTTCCTAATTCAATCATGTGTTTCCGTCCTTTCTGTATCTGTTTTTATTTATAAATATTTAAATGCCTGCCATAAGATATTTTCTAACTATTTTTTAATTTTAATCAGACATTTTATTAATTATTTACGACTTTATTATATTTTATAAGGCGGGAGATTTCTACTCCCGCCTTAATATTTTTATTCATTATTCCTAAAATGTTAGTCTAAAATCATTTATCATTATTCCTGAGTAATGAATTGTTTTATTTTATAATGCTATTTATTTTGCAGTCTTACCTTTGCCAGTACATTCTCATCTTTATCTTCAAATGTAATTTCAATTTCATTTTCCTCACGATGCAAATATGCTGTCATCATTTCGCCTTCCATAGCTTCCTTATTATAGATAATATCAACCTCATAGTATTCAAAATCTGCAGGTACAAATTCTGCTGCAACCCTTAAGTAATCAGCATTATTCATATGACCATTATTATCTATATAAGTCTTTAGGACTTTAAATTCACCAACTTTTTCCCTTTCAGAAGAGAATTTGATTTTTCTGTCAGCCTTCAAATCATTTATTCCTTCTTCAATTACATATCCTTTTCTTTCTTCCTCGGATACTCTTATGGGATGGCGTGTTTCCATGTCCATTAAAACCCATATACTATCGGCTTCTACTAATTTTTCACCATCTAGCGATTCTATTTGAAATTTTCTGTCTCCATAAAAGCTGCTAAAACTACTTGCTGCCGTTCCAACACGGACTTTTTCGCCATATCTTAACTTCTTTTTTAATGAGATTTTGTATGAAACAAGTATCCATCCTTTGTTAACCTGTTTCATATGCTCAACTCCCATTCCTATGCTTGAAGACTGCATATTAGTGCAATCCTGCAGCAAATTTAAAATTCCATATAGTGGCAAATTTCCATTTCTGTCAACAGCACTGTAGCTTATCATTGTTTCAAATGTATACATATCTTAATATCTTTCTGACCAATCTTTATCCTGATTAGCTGAATTTTTTGTTGTCTGTGGTGCAGTTGTTTCTTCCTGCTTTGTTGTCTCAGCAGGCTTTGTTGTTTCTGGTGTAGTAGTTGTTTCTGGAGCCTTTGTTGTCTCCGGTACAGTAGTTGTTTCAGGTGTCTTAGCAACTACTGTTACTGTTACTTCAACTTCTCTTCTTGTATAAGCAATTCCTCTGTTAGCTGCTGCATATACTACCTTGTATGTTCCGGGAACATTTGAATTAACTGTACCTGTAATGCTTACATTCTTAGCGATATCAATAGCAACGCCCTTAAATGTCTTTAATTCTGAAACATATTTTAATGGTTCAAATATTTCACCCTGATTAATTGTAATGTTAGTGTTTACAGTTAATTTAACTCCTCTGTCAACAACATTGTACTTAACTGTTGTTGTTCTTGTTTTCTTATTATTTCCTGTTACTTTGTATACAACTTTGTAAGTTCCTGCTTTATCAAATGTAACATTTCCCTGTTTTACTCTTACTTTGTTGCCTGCTTCATCAATAACTTTTACCTTGATTTTCTGAGTCAAATCTTTTCCTGATGCTGCCTGTGCTGTTACACCATTTAAAAGATTCTGAGTTGTTGTCATCGCAACTGTCTTTTTCTTTTTATCAACTAAAATCGTAGGTTTCTTATTATCAATAACATTAAATTTAAATGTCTTGCTTGTCTTCTTTCCAAGTTTATCTGTTATTCTATATGTAACTTTATATTTACCAACTTTTGCTGTATTTACTTTTCCTTTTACTTTAACCTTTGCTTCTTTAGCTGTTAATTCATTTCCAGCTGAATCCTTAATTAAAACTAAGTCTTTTACATTAACCTTTGAACCAAGTTTAACTGTAGCTGTTTTAGCTGTTATTGTTGGCTTGTTTCCTCTGAATGGATTCTTTGGGTCTGGGTCTGTTGGGTCCCATGAAGTACGTGATTTTGTTGAAAGTGGTGTAAATGATGGTCTTCCTAATGGATCATCTTTCTTTGTTCCGTTAAAAATAACTACCTTTGTTTTTAATGCACAATTGTCATAAATCCATTTTGCATCTTTGCAAAGTAAACGAACACATCCGTGAGATGCTTTGTTACCCATTACGTTGTATGCTGATACTGACATTGTTGACTTATCACCATTTTTGTAATACCAAACTGAGTGGAAAAGTATTCCATCCCAAGTAATTCTTGTACAGTACTGTGCATAGCAGTTACCAATCATTTCATGCCATTTATATTTTACAGGAGTATAAAATGTTCCTACAGGTGTTTCATTACTTGGAGAACAAATCATAGCCTTAACCGGCTTCCCGTCTTTATCATAGACTGTAACACAGTTTGTCCCTTTATTAACTTTAATAACGTAATCTGTTCTTTCTTCAGCCTGTACCGGTGTACTAAACTGACCAACTGTAGTAACACAAAGTACTAATGAAAGTACTAACATCATTAATTTTTTCTTCATTGTTTCCATAATTCCTTTCCTATAATATAAGGGTTATTTATAATCGTAAAATATTATACACTTTAAATTTTGAATAATCAAATACTATTGGATTTTAATTTTAAATAGGTTATAATCGACTTATTAAAATTGTTTCAATTCACATCATACACATATGATGTTGTGGCAAAAGTCCCGATTTTTACGCCCATGGATTGTTACGTACTACGTACTCCTACCGGCATCACACATATTATATTATTAATATTTATTACAAATGTTATCTCTTTAAAATTTCATTTGGTGACATCAATGGATACACTTTAAAAAAATATGACGTTTGTATTATTTTTTTAGTTTATACATATTAATTTTGTACATATTAATAAGGAGGATTCTATGAAATTATCCCGTGGTAAACTTAGTATAATTTTATTTTTACTTGGTTTCTTATTTATTGTTTTAGATGTTAATATCGACACAGGAATAGCATATCCTAACAATTACAATAACTCTGACAACGTTATTGGCGAATTTCAATATTATAATATTAAATCAACTTATGGAGCTTCCTGTACTTATAAAATGATAGAAGACAAGCATGACAGCTCTTTGTCTGATGATAATTCAGATGCAGTTTCAACTAACGAGGCCAAAGTAATTGACAAAGTATTTTTTGACAATATTCATATAGATATTTTTAATGATATTGTCGGATTTATTTTAATTGCAATCGCCGCTTTTCTTCTCAAGAACAAAGGCAGCCGTCAATTTAATTATGCTATATTACTCAGTATTATTTCTTTAATTCTCAGCATTATTATTTATATTCTTCCATTTTTCGTTAATGGAATATTACTTTGTAATTTAGTATTTGCTATTGGTTTTGCATATTTGTTCGCTGGTGTTATAACAACATTTTTTTACACTCACGGCTTTCTTAAATTAGCTCCGGGAATTGCATGTCGTGATGAGCGTGGTTGGATAAAAGCTACATGGTATGTAAGCGTAGTGGGATTTGTATTGGCAACTTTTGTTTACTGGCTCGGTTCCGATTATCATGCTTTAATTGTAACCGGCAATCTTTTTACGTTTGTAATTATTTGTCTTATTGTTGTATACTATTTATTAGCGAAAAGGTGTTTAGACTATATTAATGAAAATTATAATTCACAAAAATAATATTAAAGCCGAGGTTTAACATTATGAGTATTAATTTTTCATTACGAATGAAAAAATCTGTCAGGCATATATTTTTTGTATGCCTGATTTTTATTTTACAATTATATCTGCCTCAATTTATTGTTGATGCTAACGCAGGACAAATGTCAATGACTGCCATTTATGCCGGACGTGGAGATTGCATTTTAATGGAAAGTGAAGGACATTATATGCTTGTTGATTCAGGTGTTAATACAGAAACTGAAAATATTGTTACTTATCTTAAATCGCTCGGAATCTCAAAAATTGACTATGTTGTTTCCACGCATCCTGATGGAGACCATGTCGGTGGATTTGCCCGTATCTTTAAAGAATTTGAAATCGGAGAAACTTTTTGTTCTCCATGCTCAAAAGATTTAGATGTATTTTATGCCTTTATGGAAGCTTTAAAAGCTGAAGGATGCCCTTATTCTAACCCTTCATATCTTCAAAGCTGGTCATTTGGCGATGCCACAGTCACATGCTTATATGATGGAACTATGGGCTCAACTTATAATGAATGTAGTCTTGTTTTAAAAGTTACCTGCGATGACAGATCAGTTGTGTTGACCGGAGATTTGCCTTCTACGATGGAAGAAAAGTTATTGGCAATGGGAATTGATTTTAAATGCGATGTATTAAAAGTTGGTCATCATGGTGCCGCATTATCTTCTTGTGCGGATTTTTTAGATGCATGTGCACCATCAATGGCTGTTATTTCATCCGAAAGGGGCAATGAGACTACTCTTCCAAAACCATCTGTTCTTAAACGATTGGCTAGAAGATTTATTAAAACTTACCGCACTACAGACGGTAATGTTAAAATTAACTTTGTAAATGGCGAAATAACTACAGATGCCCAGGAAAATAATCCATATGTTTCTTTGAAAAATGCTTCTGTAACTCTTAGCCAAAACATTTATACGTGCAACGGCTCAGAGCAACGCCCTGACGTAACAGTAACTTATAACGGACAGGTTGTATCTCCTGACAATTACACTGTCGATTATTCAGACAATGTATATTCCGGCGTAGGTTCTGTTAAAGTAATAGGAAATGAGATTAAATATTTAAGTTCATGTTCCGCTGATTTTTTAATTTTACCAAAGCAAGCTAAAATTACATCAGCTAAAATTAGCCGTTCCAATGAAATTAATTTAAAATGGACTACCCAAAACGGAGTAAGCGGGTACACTATACAATATTCTAAAGACAAAAAATTTAAAAAGCACGTAAAAACTATTAAGGTTGACGGAAAGGATTCAAAAACCGTCATCAAAAAGCTTCCTTATAATACAAAATATTATATACGTATGCGTGCTTATACTAATAATGTAGGAATTGGGAATTGGAGTAAAACAGTTTCAGCAAAAACTAAAAAGCAACCTAAACTTGATTCCGTTAAATTTGCAAAGAAGAAACTAAACAAGTCTAAAGAACTCAAGCTTACATGGAAAACTGATAAAAATTGTGACGGATATTTTATTCAGTATTCCTATGATAAGTCATTTAAAAAAGGTGTCAAAACCGTCCGAGCATCAGGCGGCAAGACATCTACATATAAAAAACATTTGAAAAAGAAGAAAACATATTATTTTAGAATCCGTCCATATAAAATGGGAGTTCCTGCAATAAACTATGGAAAAATTATTAAGGTTCGTACATAATTTTGCAACGCTTCCAATACTTAGGAGCAATTTATGAAGAAAATTTTAGTCATTTTAACCGGAGGAACTATTGGAAGCAAAGTCGAGGGAAAAATTATCAATACCACTGCTGCTTCCTCTTATAGACTTCTTCAGTTATATAATGAGAAATATGCTGATGATACTGAATTTGAAGTAATTCAGCCGATTAATATTTTAAGTGAAAATCTTACTCCTGTAGAGTGGGGTGTTTTATGCAATTGCCTTTTTGAATTAGATTTTGAAAAATATCAGGGAATCATTATAACACATGGTTCTGATACACTTTCCTATACATCAGCTTTAATTGGAACAATGTTTGAAAATTGTTCTATTCCAATTGTACTTGTTGCAAGCAATCTTGCTTTGGGACTTCCTGGTAGCAATGGCATGAACAATTTTAGAAATGCTGTATGTTTTATTAAAGAATCTCACATGCATGGTGTGTTCACTATTTTTGAAAATAATAAGGGGGAAATGCCTGTTTATCTTTCTACTCATATTGTAGAATCAGACCCATTTACGGACCAGTTTCGCAGTTTTACAGGCAAATATTTTGGCAAAATGATTGATGAAAGATTTTTTGCTAACGAGAGCTATCCTCATTTGTCAGAATCCCATAAATTAAATATATCATTTAAAAATGCACCTGATTTTAATAATATTTGCAATAATTCGGAGCACTGTAAAACTACAGACGCTCACTCTGCTTTATGGAGTGGGAACTTTAACAATGGGATATTATTAATTCGTCCTTATCCGGGTCTAAAATATGGCAACATTGATTTAAGTGCAAAGCCAAAAGCTGTCCTTCATTATATGTATCATTCAGCAACGGCATGTACAACTGACAGTTATTCTATTATTGATTTTGCAAAAAAATGTATAGATTTAGGAATAGATTTTTACTGTGCATCATTTAAAAGCAAAGATGCAGCCTTATACGACAGCAGTGCAAAAATTATAGATACCGGTGTAACTCCTCTTTACAATATTTCTTGCGAAGCTGCTTATGCGAAATTGATGATTTTATATAATTGCGGTTAGTTAAACAGATTCGCTATTAGTTGTATTGTGTATTAGATTAAAATAATACATTTAATTTTTCCTATACCCGATTCTGTTATACTGGGTACAGGAAAAATTAAGTTGCTATCATCATTTTATAAAAAATACAGACCGAATATTAGAAATCCGGTATATGAACGATTTAGTTACTATCATCACTTTCCCTTAAATGCTCAATAAGATTAAATACTTCAGGATGTCTTTGTCTTAAATGTTCATCAAGAATATGCCTTCTTTTCTTGAATCGCTCTGCCATTTCCGGATGCTCATTTTTGATTCTCTCATGGATTTCTTTTCTATGTTCCTCAAATCTGGTAGCAATGCTCTTTTCATCTTTTCCTGAAATATTAACGATTTCCTTCAAATGTTCTTCTAAATGTTCTAACCATTCATCCTCGTCAAATGCATCCATGTGTGACCAGCTTCCGTGGAAAAGTTTTTCGATATCTCCCGTTTTCTTTAGCTGTTGAATCTGTAAAACTATCTGTTTTTCTATTTGCTCCTCGCTTTCAGCTCCAAACGCCCATACGAATTCCTGTACTTTGTTATCCGCACGCTTTCTTGAAGCACTTCTTTCTTCATTTTCAATTCCACCCTCTAACGGATATGGTCTTGCGATTCCCATATCTTTTAATGCTATATGTATTGTTCTTCTTACCCTTCCCTCTTCAATCATATATCCAAGCCCAAGAGTTCTTATCTGCTCATTTACCTTTGCTATATGCTCGGTCATGTAAAATCGTATTCCTTTTTCCTTCAAGGATTTATATAACATTGCAAGTCTGTCTGCTGCTGTTATATCTATGCTTCCTATTCCGCTTGCATCTAAAATTACTGCCTTTGTATCAGGTTTTATACTGTCTTCTATATCACGCTGTAGCACTCCGATATTTGCAAAAAACAAATTACTGCTAAATCTGTAAATAATTACACCTTCTATGGCATGAATCTGATTTCCTTCTTTCAAATCCCTAAAATGTCTATGTCCAGGCTGTATTCCAAGAAAACATCTTGATGGTTTTGAAGTTCTTATAATCATTTCTGTAAACGAAAGAATTATTCCTATTAAAACTCCATTTATTGTTCCAAGTAATAGTACGCCTAAAAATGCTCCTACAAAAATAAGAAATTCTGTTCTGCTCAATTTCCAAAGTCGTGCTGCAAGGTCAAACTCTGTTGCTCCCAAAAGTGCTGAAATAACAATTGCTGTTAAAATTGGTATTGGCAAATAACCTATAAACCCTGTTCCACAAATAAGCAACACTATCATTGAAAGTCCTGCAACAATTCCTGTAAGTTGAGTTTTTGCCTGATATTGTTCTCCCATTGCAGTACGTGAGACGGAACCATTAATTGGACAGCATCCTGTAAATGCCGCCATAAAATTTCCAACTGAAAAAGCCAGGATTTCCTGATTATCATTTATACGATAATTATTTTTTTGTGCGAAACTATTTTCTGCCAATAAGGTTTCTGCCATTATTACTACTGCTACAGATAAACTTATTGTTATTGTCTGCTGAATCGAAATAATAGAAAAATCCGGAATGCTCCACTTTGGGAGCCCCGGTTCCACGGCACTTAAAGTATTTATTCCCCAATCTCTTATTGGCATATTTAATGTTATTATTGTTCCCGCAAACATAAGCACTACTGCCATTGGAAACTTTGGTATTAATTTTTTTGAAACTAATAATATAACAAGAGCTATCACCCCCATTATTACAGATGGAATATTTATGTGTTTTCCTGTTTCAAATGTGTGCTCTGCCAGTTCAAAAAATTCTCCTGTTCCTGATGTTCCACCCATTATTTTAGGAATCTGCATTAATATAATCGTTGTACATATTCCTGTTATAAATCCACCCATTACAGGCGCTGAAATATAATTTACAAGTTTTCCTGTCTTCATAAAATAGAATGCAAGCAACCATACGGCCACAAAAAATGTCATTACCGGAACTGCTGCAATTGCCTCGTCTGAACCTAACTCTATATTAAGGCTTAATAAAGCAGAGCCAACAAGAGCCGCTGGAGCCGCATCGACTCCAAATATAAATTGTGATGATGTGGAAAAAAGTGCAAATGCAAGTATCGGAAATACTGAACCATATATTCCATAAACTGCCGGCAATCCCGCAATCTGAGCATATCCCATTGATATAGGAATAGACACGGCCATTATTATAATTCCGGCAATTATATCTTTTATAAGATTTTTTCTATCATAATTTTTTAAAGTATGTAATAGTTTTATTTTCATTTTTCAGCCTTTCAGTTTTTCTTTTATTGTAGCACTAAATCTTTCTCAATGAACACCTATGTATTTTAGATTCTGTTTTTATTTAGAAACTGTACAAAATGATATATATCCCTTTCATTGGATGTCCAGTAAAAGGGGTACATATCAAAATGTCAGCCTCTAACTTTTGGCCTTTATAGCCATATATTTCTGCCAAATCTTTATCTAGCATTACCTGCCCCTTAGTTAGGTTCTTTTCGGCTGAGCAAGCAGACCGTTTCCACATGAACGGTTTGACCAAACATATCGCATGGCGTTGCTTCCTTTAATTTATATCCATTCTCGCTAAGCCATTTTACATCCCTTGCAAGTGTTGCACTGTCACAACTTACATACACAACACGCTTTGGATTCATTTTTACAATCGTAGACAATAATTTTTCATCACAACCTTTTCGCGGAGGGTCAACAACTATAACATCCGGTTTACACTCAGCTTCATTTTCGTGTTTAGAAAAATACTCTGTAACAACATCTTCCGCTGCTCCTACGAAAAATTCCGAATTATCTATTTTATTTATTTTTGCATTTAATCTTGCATCTTCAATTGCTTCAGGTACAATTTCTACACCTAGCACTTTCTTTGCCTTCTTTGCGAGAAATAAGGAAATGCTTCCGATTCCACAATATAAATCCCATACAATTTCATTTCCCGACAAATCAGCATATTCCAATGCCTTATTATATAATTTTTCTGTCTGAACCGGATTTACCTGGAAAAATGACAATGGTGAAATTCTAAATTTAACATCTCCAATATAATCTTCGATATATCCCGGTCCATACAAGTTTATAATTTTGCTGCCTAAAATTACATTGCTCTTATTTGTATTAACATTTAAGGACACACTGTGCATACCTTCTAGTTTACATAACTTTTCTACCAATTCATCTTTATTTGGTAACTTTCTACCATTTATAATGATGCATACCATTATCTGTTTTGTTTTTGCACCTATTCTTATAAGGACATGACGCACTAATCCTTTATGCGTAACCTCGTTGTATGGTTCAATCTGATATTTAGTCATGAATTTTTTCACAATATCCATAACTTCTTTATTAATGTCTCTGCCATCTAATTTAAGTCCTAAATCACAACTGTCGATTCCAATAATTGAATGTGTCCTTCCGGCATAAAATCCTGAAACAATATTTCCTTCTTTATCTATGCCCACAGGAAACTGTGCTTTGTTTCTATAATTAAATGGTTCCTCCATCCCTATTATATCTTTCATTACAAAGTCATCCTGTCCACCAATTCGTACAAGATTGTTATACACTTTATTCTGCTTGAACTTAAGCTGTTCTTCATAACTTAAGCACTGAATCTGACATCCACCACACTGTCTTGCCACACTACAACGTGGAGTCACCCTATCTTTTGATGGTTTCTTAATCTCCATAAGTCTTGCAAATCCAAAATTTTTATTTGCCTTCATTACTTTGACAGTGACTTCATCACCAATTACCCCATCTTTGACAAAGAGAGTATAGCCATCAACTTTGCCTATACCCTCTCCGTTTACTCCTAAATCTTCAATTGTTAAATCTATAATATCGTTCTTTCTAACCATGAATATTCCTTTACTCGCTTGTCTTTCTGATATTTGTTTCCAGTAAGCGGTTATAACCTAACCATTCATCTGAAGACTTATTTGCATTAGCCTTAAACAATTCTGCCATTGTTTCCATCTTAGCATCTGTATTATCTGCGAAATTAAGAGCCATAGCTTCAACTAATGCCGGTTTCTTTGGTGAACCATATTCAAGTTCTCCGTGATGAGCCAAAATACAGTGCTTTAATTCCACTAACTGAGTCTTTGGAAATCCACTAATTGTTCTGGCAATATCTCCTACCATTTCTGATCCCATAACTATGTGACCTAAAAGTTGTCCTACATCTGTGTAATCATTTAATGGGAATGAAGATAATTCATATACTTTTCCAATATCATGACAAATTGCTGCAGTTATAAGCAAATCCTTGTTTAACATTGGATATTGCTTTGTGTAAAATTCACACAATCTTGTTACTGAAACTGTATGCTCAAGTAAGCCACCAATAAATCCATGATGAACACTTTTTGCTGCTGAATGATTTTTAAATGCTTTAGCAAATTCCTGATTTTCTATAAATAATTTGCTAAGCAACTGCTTATAGTATATATTCTCAACATTTGAAATAAATCCTAATAATTCATTAAACATATCATCAAGATTCTTATCTGAAACAGGCAAATAGTCAGAAGGATCATATTCTCCCTCTTTTGCCTTTCTTGCTCTTTTAATTGATAACTGTGTCTGACCATTAAATACAGTTACGTCACCACTTACTTCGACGTAATCTAATGCATCAAAATCATCTATTCCCATTGATCTTGGATCCCATATTTTGGCATCCAAAGAACCTGTCTTATCCTGAAGGATTACATTTTCATATTCTTTACCTGTCTTTGTCATTGCAACATTCTTTTGTTTACATAAATAGATTTCCTGAATCCTTTCGCCTTCTCTCAATGCTTCAATATATTTCATTTCTTCCTCTTTCTAAGCCAAATGGCCACTACACTAATTTTACTAAGGCATTTTTCCCTTTACCTTGCAACTGTTCTTTATTATAATTGATTATGAATTTAAATACAAGAATTGGAGTATTATCATGAACAAAAAGGTCTTAAAAACTCTTGAATATAACAAAATTATAGACAGACTTTCAGATTGTGCGTGCTCTGAGCTTGGAAAAGAAAAATGTCGCAAGCTTGAGCCGATATCAGATTTAAATAAAATAAAAAATTTACAAAAGGAAACTGCTGACGCTCTATCACTCGTGTGGCAAAAGGGAAGCGTATCATTTTCCGGATTACATGATATAAGTGCAAGTCTTAAAAGACTTGAAATTGGCAGTGCACTCGGTGCCGGAGAGCTTTTAAAAATCAGTTCTTTGTTAAAAATTGCCTTGCGCGTAAAAACATTTGCACGTAAAGAAGATGCAGATGGTGAACCCAACAGTCTTGACCAATTATTTGACAGCATTGAACCTTTGTCAAACTTAAATTCTGAAATTACAGGTTGTATTCTTTCAGAAGATGAGATAGCCGATGACGCTTCAGCTAATTTGAAAAATATCCGTCGACAGATAAAGATTACTAATGATAGAATTCATTCTCAATTGAATTCAATAATTAATTCTCAGTCAGGGCGTACTTATTTGCAGGATGCATTAATTACAATGCGTGACGGTCGCTACTGTGTACCGGTCAAGCAGGAATACCGCAGTGCAGTTCCCGGCATGATACATGACCAGTCTTCAACAGGCTCTACTCTTTTTATTGAGCCTATGGCGGTTGTCAATTTGAATAATACACTTCGTGAACTTGCATCAAAAGAAGCTGATGAAATTCAGGTCATTTTAGCAAATTTAAGTATTTTATGTGCTGAGCATTTATACGAATTAAAAACAGATATGGATATTCTTGCTGAACTCGATTTTATATTTGCAAGGGCTATACTTGCTAAGAATATGAAAGCAAGTGAACCTATATTTAGTAATAATAAGCAAATTAATATTAAACAGGGACGTCATCCATTGCTTGACCCACATAAAGTAGTTCCTATTGATATACATTTAGGAAAAGATTTTACTTTATTAATAGTAACCGGACCAAATACCGGTGGTAAGACAGTTTCTTTAAAAACTGTAGGTTTACTTACATTAATGGGACAGTCCGGTCTTCACATTCCTGCATTTGAAGGAAGTATGTTAGCTGTATTTAATGAGGTATTTGCCGACATCGGTGATGAACAAAGTATTGAACAAAGTCTTAGTACTTTCTCTGCACACATGGTAAATACTGTAAATATTTTAAACGAAGCTGACGAAAATTCTCTCGTTTTGTTTGATGAATTAGGCGCGGGAACTGACCCTGTAGAAGGTGCTGCTCTTGGAATTTCCATTTTGTCATTCTTAAAAAATATCGGAACACGCACAATGGCAACAACACATTATAGTGAATTGAAGTTATTTGCCCTTTCTACTGACGGTGTAGAAAATGCCTGCTGCGAATTTAATGTTGAGACTCTTCGTCCAACATATAAACTGTTAATTGGAATTCCCGGAAAAAGTAATGCTTTTGCCATTTCTTCAAAGCTCGGACTTCCTAATTACATTATTGATGATGCAAAGAAACGTATTGATTCAGAAAATGAAAAATTTGAAGATGTCATTGCAAAATTAGAAGAGAGCAAACTTACAATTGAAAAAGACCGTGAGGAAATTGCAGCCTATAAATCACAAATTAAATCATTAAAGCGCGATTATGAATTAAAAAATAAACGTTTAGATGAACAACGTGAAAAAATTATTACTAAAGCCCGTGAAGAAGCTGTTGATATTTTAAAGGATGCAAAAGAATTAGCTGACGAGTCAATAAGAACAATTAATCAGGGCTCTAAATCTCATAATACAAAGGCTATGGAAAAATCCAGAAGCAAACTCGGCAGCAAATTAAAGGAAAACCAAAGCGGTCTTTCCATGAAAGCTTCCGCTGCAAAGAAAAAGCACAAGCCTTCTGAATTTAAAATCGGAACCGGAGTTAAGGTTCTTAGTCTTAATTTAAAAGGAACGATTTCTACTTTACCAAATGCCAATGGAGACGTTAATGTACAAATGGGTATTTTAAATTCCAAGGTTAACATTTCTGATTTAGAGATTCTAGATGAGCCTGATGTAAAAGCACCTGGTCTTGTCCGAAGCAGCACAGGTAAGATAAAAATGGACAAGGCTAAAAACGTAAAAATGGAATTAAATTTGATTGGCAAAACTGTAGATGAAGCTATATTTGAATTAGACAAATATTTAGATGACGCTTATATAGCACATTTACCTCAGGTTTACATAATTCACGGAAAGGGAACCGGTGCTCTTAGAAGTGCCATTCAGAATCATTTAAAAAATTTGAGTTATGTAAAATCTTATCGAAACGGTGAACATGGCGAAGGTGGTGCAGGAGCTACTGTTGTTACATTTAAATAAAAGTATATACAATGTTTGTTCATTTATAAATGTTACATTTATCATGCATATAACTTTAAAAAAACACTTGTATATGTATAATTGGAGGATATTATGGTTAGTAAACAGAAAATTTTAATAGTAGATGATGATGAACATATTGCAGAATTAATCTCTCTTTATTTGACAAAAGAGTGTTTTGATACCCGTATTGAGCATGACGGACAGTCTGCAATCACAGCATTTAAGGAATATATGCCTGATGTTGTTTTGTTAGACATTATGCTTCCCGGAAAAGACGGTTATCAAGTATGCCGTGAAATAAGAATGGAGTCAAATGTACCAATTATTATGCTTTCTGCCAAAACAGAAGTTTTTGATAAGGTTCTTGGATTGGAACTTGGAGCAGATGACTATATGATTAAACCATTCGATTCTAAGGAACTCGTCGCAAGAGTCAAAGCTCTTTTACGTCGCGCAAACCAGACAACTTCTACTACTACCGGTGGAGCTGAAGTCGTTAAATTCCCAGACCTTACAGTTAACCTTTCTAATTATGAAGTAGTTTATAAAGGTGAAACTCTTGAAATGGCACCTAAGGAAATTGAACTTTTATATTTCCTTGCTTCCTCTCCAAATCAGGTATTTACAAGAGAACAGTTATTAGACAATATCTGGGGATATGAATATGCCGGAGACACCAGAACTGTCGATGTACACATTAAAAGAATTCGTGAAAAAATTCACGACAGCGACACATGGGCTCTTTCCACTGTATGGGGTATCGGCTACAAATTTGAAGTACACAGCAAAGCATAATTTATCAAGATGCTAGGGTCAAAAGGTCTAAGCCCACATGAGCTTGCTCATGAGTGGGTAAAGGACATTGTGACCCGCCATTATAACAAATAAAGATTATGTTGCTATTTACAAATTGGAGATTACTATGAAAGATTCTATTCTTGAGAAATTTTTTATTGGTTATATTTCATTTGCGATTTTAGGTATGCTTATTATTACCTATTGGTCAACAAATATAACCTACAATCATTTGGTTGAAACTACAGCGTCTCAATTATACAACTACGCTACTGTTGCCTCCAAAAATATTGCAGACGATTGCAAATATTCAATTTCAGATATTACTGATTTTGAACCATATGTAGAAGATTTTAATAAAGTTTTAAATGCAGAAGTTTGGATTTTAGGCTCTGATTTTAACTTAAAGTATTCAAGTGATGGCTCTGATTTAAATTCTGACTCTTCAAAGTCAATTATTATTTCAAACTTTGACCCTTCAGATTACCAGAACGGAGGTCATTATCAGATTAGCAATATGTACAACATTTTTAAAACCGACATGCTTCATGTTGTCCACCCGATTAAATCCGGTTCATCAAGCCCTTACGGTTATATGCTTGTACATGTTTCCACAGCATCAATAAAATCTTCAAGTTACACCATAACAAAGATTTTTTATTTAACATATTTTATAATTTTATTATTGTCGTTAATTATTTTCTTTAATTTTGTATGGTTTATTTATGCACCATTAAAGGATATTAGAACTGCTGCAATGCAATATGCTCAAGGTAATTTTGATTTTGAACCTATAAAAATTTATTCAGACGATGAAATAGGAGATGTTGCCACTTCTCTAAATTATATGGCAAGTCAGTTAAGAGACAGCAATGAATATCAACAGAAATTTATATCAAATATTTCTCATGATTTTCGTTCTCCACTTACTTCAATAAAAGGTTACATTGAAGCTATTATGGATGGAACCATTCCTCCTGAAATGCAAAATAAATATCTTGGGATTGTTTTGTCTGAAGCAAACCGACTGGAGCATTTAACCAATGGTCTAAGAGATTTAAATGTTTGGAGTAACAAAGGTCCTGAACTTATTTTAGAAGACTTCGATGTTCTTGAACTCATTCATAGTTCTATAGAAACTCTAGAAGGAATGAGCTCAAAGAAAAATATTAAATTAACTATTGTTAATGAAGCAAAGAAAACTACTGTTAATGCCGATAAAGGTAAGATTGAACAGGTTATATATAATCTCATTGATAACGCCATTAAATTTAGTTTTAATGATTCTGAAATTATTATCAGACTATACAACAATCGTAGCAAATTATTCTGCGTTGTCAAAGACAATGGAATTGGTATTTCCCATGATAATATTAATAAAATCTGGCAGCGTTTTTATAAGACAGACTCTTCAAGAGGTATGGATAAAACCGGTTCCGGGATTGGGCTTTCCATTGTAAAAGAAATTATTTCAGCGCACAATGAAACTATTGATGTTATAAGCACCGAAGGAGTGGGAACAGAATTTATTTTCTCATTATCACTCGCAAAAAAATAATTTTAATTATAAAAACAGACATAATTACCTAATAATTATATAAAAAAAGAACCACTATTATTTTAAAGAATTGATAAATTACTTCGGTGTAAATTTACAAAATAATTTATCAAATATGCTACACATACATCGCATTTCTTTTTAATAATAGCAGTTCTTTTTTGTCTTTTACCCCAATATAGCTTAAAGCATTCCCCATATAGAGTTTTGCTTAACTACCTATATGAATTAATTATGTATTGTGACATTGTTGCAATAAATTCTGAATTTGTTGGTCTTTTTCTTCCTTTATCTAAATTAACGCAAAATTTGTTTTTTAAATCACTGTCACTATTTTTATTCCAAGCAACTTCAATTGCATGTCTAATTGCCTTTTCAACTCTTTGCGGTGTTGAATCATATTCCTTTGCAATGTCAGGATATAATATTTTTGTAACTCCCTCTAGCACTCCCTGATCTTCTGTTGCTCTTTTTATTCCTGTCGCTACATATCTGTATCCTTTTAAACTTGCTGGAATACCTAACTGAATCAGTGAATTTGCAATTATAGAATCTACACTATAAATTGCACTAAATGTTTCACTATTTTTATTTTCTCCGATTATACGCTTAACTCTGTTCACTATTGTGTTTACATCATATGGCTTAACAACAAAATAATCTATTCCCTTATCAAAGGCCTCCCTAACTATATTTTGTTGATTAATTACAGATGTAAGAATTATTTTTATATCATATTTGCATTCTTTTATATAATCAATAATACTAAATCCATCTATTCCTGTTAGCAGTAGTTCCATTATGACTATATCCGGATTATATTTATTAATTGCTTCCAATCCGTCTATTCCATTTTCTTCAACTGATACTACCTCAATGTTTTCTTCACACTCTAAGCTTTTACTAAGCTCCCATACTGCCTTCTTGTCATTGTCAATTACTACAATCTTGGTTTTACTCATTAAAACACCCCTTGCTCTCATAATATTTTATTAATGAATAAGTCGTATTTTCGCCTTATTCTGCTATATGATAAGCCACACCCCAAGCTTGTCACCTACAGCTAACTTGAATTTATTTAATTCTTATAATAAAATATAACTGTAACCAAAGTTATTTAAAAGAACTTAAATTGCACTATTTTAATTTTCTAAAATTTTAAAAAGTGCCATCGAAGGAACCAAAATGAATCTTAAACAATTTGACTTATTACAATATACTAACACTGTTGTAGAGACAATTAATCAGATTCTCAATGAAAGAAATTGGACTTTAAAGAAATTATCTGATGTTTCCAACATTTCATATGACACTCTAAAAAAACTGATGAGCGGTCATACCGGATGTCCTACAACATATAACTTAATAAAATTATCTCAAGCATTAGGTGTCTCAATAGATTATCTATTAGGACTTGACAGACATCTAAATATAGATTACACAAAGCTCCCTGAAAGAGCATGTAATCTAATTTCTGAAATAGCAAATTTTGAAACAAAATTGTACAACTTAAATCAACTTCAGGGCAAAACCTATATTCCTGTCATTGTTCCAACCGGTTGCATGGGAGACGAAATGTTATTTGACAGTTTTTATGCCGATTACATAGATGTTTCATCTTATGAGGAGGAATTCGGTTCATCTATGATGTGCGGAATAAAAGTCACTAATAAATCACTTCATCCGGCATACCTTAAAGACGATGTTTTGATTATTGCAAATGACCGTTCTCCTGCCTACGGAGAAACCGGTATTTTTCTTAAAGGACGTCATGTTTATATCAGAAAATATGAGTATGGCACTCCTTCCGTGCTTAAACCTGTAAATGGTTTTGGAAAAGATATTGTTGCTACTGACCCATCTGAATGGTATGTATTCGGACGCGTACTAACGGTTATAAGGTAGGTTTTTATAATTGCAAATAAATTAAATACAAGCAGTAATTCCCAGATTTATAACAATAAATGAGTATTCTTTTACTTCTATCCGGATATGAATATTATTTTTAATATATGCACATTTTTTCATATATTTTATAGGTCCATTTTTTACCTAAAATGTTTATTTTTCTCATCACTTAGATGTTGCAATATGTAATTATTTGTATTATTATTACTGTATAAAACTATAAAGGAGGCATACATAATGGCTTACAAAATTACAGATGGTTGCATCGGATGTGGTGCTTGTGAAGGAGCTTGTCCAGTTGGAGCAATCTCAAACGACGGTAGTGCTTGCGTAATCAACGCTGATCAGTGCATCGAATGTGGTGCTTGCACAGCAGCTTGCCCAACAGACTCAATCGTTTTAGACTAATTTAAAATCGGACGATTAATATTTAGAATCTAAATATTAGAAAAATATAAACAGGGTTGTCATAATGACAACCCTGTTTATATTTTATTTTGTTTTTTTCTTTTTAACTTTAGACCATTTTGAATAATATGTAATATTATTTTTAACTACATATGTTCTTATTCTAAAATAGTATCTTATATTTGGTCGCAACTTATTTATTTTCTTTGAACATTTCTTACCTACTTTAACATTTACTCTCTTGCCTTTACATTTTTTAGTTAAACCATACTGTATTTGATATCCTGATACATTTTTCGCTTTCTTCCAATATATTATCAATGATTTCTTTCTTCTAGATATTTTTACTATACTTGTATTCTGTATATCACATAACTTTTTTTCTGTTTCTATAGAAACTTGTTCATTATTGTGTTCACTATTAATCACTTGATTTTCTGCTTTATTTCTATCATCTTTTCTTTTATTAACATTTGTTTCTTCACTAGTTACCTGATTACTATCATTACTATTATCATTAATGATATATTTACTGTCATTTTTAATTGGAACAACAATTGTTTCTTTTTTTAATTTTCCCTCTTCTGTTGAACTTCCAACATATATAGGTACTATCTTTTCAATATTTGTTCCTTCTATTTCAATATGTAAATTTGTATCTCCATTTATCTTACCAAATACTTGTATTTCATAATTATTTTTATCATTTGCTTCTAATAACTCTCCAATAGCAACAATATTATTGTTTTCAGCATAAATCTTTATATTATCTCTTGTTGAACCATTTGTATTTAGTTTTATAACATGTTCCGTATTTAATCCAAGATATAAATAATCTATACATTCTAACATTATGTCACTTTTTGCATTATCTCTTAAATGCCTTTCATTTATAGCAATGCCATCGCTATTTAAAATTTCATCAGAGGCATATAGATTAATTTCATCTCCTTTTTGTATTTTTGTACTCGAATAATCCACTCTATACTCTTTTGCATATACATTTCCAATCGAATCCTTTTCTTCTGTATCATATGATAAATTAGATTCTATTACTTTTCCTTCCTTATCTGTAATTGTCATATTTTTTACAGTTTCAGGGTTCATATATTGATCAAATTCTATTATAGCAAAGGTTTCATATGCCTTAAAATTTATAACACTTGGTTTATTTAAATTTTTCATTTTAAGTAATACATTTGTTTGTATTGGTGGTACCTGCAACCATTCCGAATATGTAGTTTCATATCCTGCTTTCTCTGCCTTAACCTGCCAATATCCCTCCGGGACATCCCATGCATATGACCCTGAATCATCTGTAACTATTGGATTATACTGATCATATTCGTCTGCATTCCATAATATTGGTTTCTCATCCTTCAAATTATTTTTATAATAAATAGTGGTCTTTACCCCTGAAATTCTATTATTTGTAACTCCCTCATACACATATCCACTTGGATCAATAATCCATTTCAGGAATAAATCACTCAAACTGATTTTCCCTTGCAAATAGTCATCAAAATCTCCTGATTCTATAGACGGAAGTACATAATAATTTAATGCTAACAATGCTAATGATAAACCTACACCAACTCCGGTTCCAGCACACATATACGCAGTAATTCCAATTGCATTTGATAAATATGTAAACATTAATTTTTCAAAACTTATAGCTGCCATTTTTTGTAGTTGGGCACTTTTTGCCTGTTTTTGGGCTAATGTTAAATTTGGATTCATATATATATCCATTTTGGTTGTCATTAAATCAAAACAATCAACTCCAAAAGTAGCTGTTGCAAACATATCATTTGCTGCATATCCCACTAATGTTTTATCTATTCCTATTGCCTTACAAACTGAACTTGTTGCATTTTTGTTTGCTTGTTTCACTACATATTTATAAATGCAATTATCATTACTAGAAGGATCTATCATATATGTAATAATACTTTCTGGAGTGACTTCTGTTTTCATCATAAGTAAATCCTTGACAAAATCTCTTTCTCCCGTTACATATTTTTCAAATCCATATTTAGTTAAAGCATCATATACATCATTTGTATATTTAGCAAAATCCCCTGAATGCATATTTATAGTCTTAATTATATCTCCTATTGCTTTAATATCTTTATCAGTTAAATGAGTATTTATTTCATTTTCATCATTACTATACATCGATATCAAGCTATTGCTTTGAAATTTATTTAATTCACCTTGTAACTCTTCTGCATAATCATCAAATGATAATTTATCAAATTTATAATTAATTACATCACCACTACCTAATGTAATATTTGTCTCATAATCACTATCAGAATCTTTTATTTGATTTGTTTCTGCATTTCTCCATTGTTCCGGTATATTTGATTGATCAAATTTGGATAATTCAATACTACCATCATTATTTACTTTTGTTTTTTCCTCTAATTTATTTGTATAAATTATCGATAAATTACCTGGTACATACCTTGCATCATCACCAAAAAATCCTTCTGTAATATATGCTTTTTCTTTTTCGTTCCATTTAGCTTCTAATTTTTTTTCTTCTCCATCCCTATTGCTTATAACATATACATGACTTATTTTTTCTCTGTTTTTATACTTAATTTTAAAATTGTAATTTTTCCCAGGTTGAAATGTAATATATTTTATTTTGTCTGCATTAAGTATATTAAATTCATTGTAACCATTTTTATATTCATGTGCTTCAATATATAAAGATGCCTCTATTAATTTAGGACAATCTAATAAAGTTGTCACTTTTTTCGAAACAACCTTTTGTTTACCATCAGCACTTGTTGATTTTATTTCTATATCATATTCCTTATAAGCTTCTGGGTTAAGCAACTCAACATTTGTTTCAAATCGACCTGTTTTAGATATATTTATTGACTTATCCAACTTACCATCCACATATACATCTACATTTTCATTTTTAGGCCCTTCTCCTCTGATTAAAGTTTTTACTTTACTTTCACCTTCTGAGAAATTAATTTCATCACTTGTATCAAAAGAAATATTAAAACATTTTTCACTTATAGCCCCTATATTTTCGTTATATAACTTATTTTGCTTTTTGTATTCTAATTTTGCATAGCTTGATATTAAACAGCTTTTACCTAAATTTGTATATATAGTATATCTTCCATTTTCCTCTTCTATTGGCAACGTCACTACATTATCTGTTGAAATTGTAAATTCACTAGTATCTAGTATCTTATTATTGTATTTTATTCCTTTTATTGAATATTTTAATGGTAATTTTACTTTAAGCTGTCTTTCTTCACTATTTTCTAATGCATTATTTTTTAAGTAAAAATCTATATTTAATGCTACTTGTCCATCAGAAGTCACACTGTTTACAAAATATGTAGTTTTTTCTTTTCTTAATATACTATCATTATTACTTTGATCTATTGTATTCTTAAATTGAACATTTATATTCTTATCTATAAAAGTAAACATAGATTTTGAATATTTATTAACATATGCAACTACATCATTTACATTTTTAAAAGCTTCACCATTAATTTTTTCAATAGAATCACCAATATTCAATTTCGATAATTCTGTACAATCAGCAAAAACTCCTCTTTTTAGTTCATTAACTTCTGACATAATATTTACAGACTTTAAATTTTTGCACCCTGAAAATGCCCACTCTCCTATTTTCATTACGCTTTCCGGTATTATTATCTCTGTTAAGTTACCGCAATCAGAAAATGCTCCGTTTCCTATTGTTTCTATTCCCTCTGGTATTGTAATCTTTTCAAGTCCCGTACAGTTTTTAAATACATACTCTGTTACTGTCTTTGTTCCTTCCTCGAACCTTACATCTTTAAGATTGCTGCAGCCTCTGAACGCTCCATCGCTTTTTGAATCATAGTATGCACACCATACTTTCTCCAATGTTTTTGGTATCTCTATTTCCGTCAATCCTGTACATTCTCCAAATGCTCCATACCCCATAGTTTTAATATTCTTCGGTAGTTTTAATCCTGTTAGTTTTTTATCATTCTGAAACGCATTTGCTCCTATTGTTTCTATTGTGTCCGGCAGACTTACCTCTTCCAACTCATTACAGTTCTTAAATGCATTATCTGCTATCTGCCTTACATTATATTCAATTCCGCCATTTTTTATTTTCCCTGGTATGTACAACTGTTTTGTATTTGAATCTTGTCCACCTACAACCACTACCTCTTTTTTCTCAATTGAAGTAATCTTATACTTGACTCCACCCGTCACAAATATTTCGTCAACTGTATCTGCTTTAGTAGCAAACACTTGTATGCTAGTTATTATTAATGTGATTGTTATATATATACTTATTATTTTTCTAAATTTATTCATTTTATTTTTTTGCATTTAGATTTTCTAAACACAATGTGCTTAATATGCACTGTACCTCCCTCTTATACACTATTTTTAATCTACATAAAAAAAGACCGACAAAATTTTTGTCGATCTTTTCTATACAAAAATTCATACCCCCACTAATTATTCCTGTCTTTGTTTAAGTACAGATTCAAGACTTCCCATAGATGAAATAAGTGAATCAATTAATTCTTTACTATCAACAATTTCCATCTTCTTACGCATCTTAGTCATTTCTTCTTCCATGCTCTGAATTCTTGTCTGACCTTCTTCAACCTTTTCCTGAGTTTCCAATAACTGAACCTGACTGTCTTCTAATTGAGCCTGACATTCTTCAAGTTTATTCTGATTATCTGCTAATTTATTTTCGCTTTCGTCTAATCTACTTTGAATTTCACCTAATTTGTCCGTTGCTTCTTTAGCTTCCATAGCACTTGTAGCTACACTCTTTTGCAATTTAGCATTCTCAATACTTAAAGTCCTGTTCTTTCCAATTAATTCATTATTCTCGGCATAAAGAACTTCATACTCAGCACTTCCATCGTCTGTAGATGGTTTTTCTACCGGCACTTCAACGTATACAATTTCAGGTTCCGGTTTTTCTACTGGAGCGGCAGGTGCTACACTCTGCTGTGAATCTCCTGCTCCTTCTGCTAATGCTAATATTTCTTCTCTAAGTTCCTCTATTGTTGCTTTAAGTTCATCATTCTCTTCTTGAAGAGCACCATTTTTCCCATGTAAATCATTGATTTCACATTGAAGCATTTCTCGTTCTGTTTCAAACTCTTCTTTCTGTTTATTTAAAACATTCTGTGTGTTTTTGTAGTTGCCGAAAAGGTTATTAATATAATCATCTACTTCTTCAGGATCATATCCTCTTACCGCATGATTAAATCCATAAGCATTCTCTTCTGCTGCAACCTCCCCAATTTCGTTGCTCTGCATAAACCTGGTCTGTGGTCTAGCTATTCTTGACAACTTAGCCATACTTCTCAACTCCTTTTCCTAGATTTTTTACATTTCAATTGAAATGTATAAATGCTGGAGTCCAATTTCAATGTTTCCTACTCCACTGAAATAACTTGTCCAACCTGTAACATATATTTATTTGCAGTTCCGCTTGGCAATTCTAACACCCTTCTGCCCTTCGAAACCATTTTTCTTATTTTTCCCGGTTGAATTTCATGGTCTATATACAAAATCACATTATCTTTATCCAATGTCAATGTGTCTATAGCAAACTTCATACCGAATGTATGTATCTGATTACACGGTTCTATTAAAAGTCCTGCTCCTTCCGCTAAAGATTTACGACCCATAAGTCCTTTAAATCTCTTAAAAAATGTATTTGCATATTCAGCTTTCGTGCATATAATCTGACTATCACACGTTATAACCATATCCATACCTCGATTCTATCACTTTTTTTATAAATTTGCATTATTAATTCAAATTATTTTTACTTTTTCTTTAAAAAACTCCCATACTCATAATATTAATTACAACAGGTCCTAAAATTACAATAAATAGTACTGGGAAAATAAGACCTACCATAGGTAAAAGCATCTTAACTGGTGCTTTCTGCCCTTTTTCTCTTGCCATCTGCATTCTTGTTTCTCTTAATGTTTCAGATTGTACCTTCATAATATTATTCATTGGAATACCTAACTGGGTTGCCTGTGCCAAAGCAGCGATAAATGTCTTTAATTCTGGTATTTCTGATGAATTTGCCATATTTTTTAATGCGTCTCCTCTAGGAACACCCATCTGAATCTGCCTGTATAATTTCAACAATTCCTCAATAAATGGGCCTTCCATTCTTTCTGACACCTTCAATAAAGATGCATCAAAGCTTAATCCTGATTCAATACAAACTCCTAAAAGATCCATAGCATCTGGCAACTGATCTCTTATCCCCTGTTGGTGACTTTTCACTTTACTATTCAAATATAAATTTGGAATTAACAAAGCTATTAATAATCCAATTAATATAAGAAATATCGTCTTTGTAATTATAGCTATAAATGCACTCACAACTATTATTAAAACCATAATCGCTTTTTTGTAAAACAAAAAATTTTCAGGGCTTATAGAAAGTCCTGCTAATCTTAATTGTTTTTCAACAAGTTTGTACTTAGCATTTTTCTTAACATTTGCTGCACTTCTATTTGCCATATTGTTAAGTGCCTGTATTTGAGATGAGAGAAATCTTTTTGAAGACTTCTCTCCTTCTTTTTCATTCTGTACTTTCTTTTTACCACTTATGTACTCTATTTTTCTTTCTTTTGCATCATCTTCTTTTCCTTTATTATATCCAATAGATGAAACAACAAAGAATACTAACTCACTAATTGCTAATACCATAAATTCCATATGCTTATTCTCCTTTAGAACTTAATCGTTACAATTTTATTAATAACAATTGCACCTACAGTTTCTAAACAAACAGATATAATTATCAAAGTTTTTCCTATCGTTGTAGTAAACAAAGTCATTATCAATTCTTTATTTATTAAACTCATTATTAGCAGTAATGCAATAGGCAATATACCAATTATCATTCCTGATACTCTTCCTTGCCCTGTCATTGTTTTTATTTCGCCTTTAATCTTATATCGTTCACGAATTGTTCCAGCTATCGTATCAAGTATCTCTGACAAATTACCACCTGTTTGTCTCTGGACACTAACCGCAGAAACAACGAGATTAAAATCTTCACTCTTTACTCTTTCAGCCATCGCCTCTAATGCTTCATCCTGCGAACTACCAAAAGTTATTTCGTTAACAGTTCTCTTAAACTCTGACTTTATAGGATCATCACATTCATTTGAAATTGTGTCCATCGCCTGATTGAATGTTAATCCGGATTTTAAGCAGTTACTTGCAATCATTAAAGCATCACTCAATTGAGATTCAAACATATCTCGTCTCTTTTTTTGTTTATTTTTCATATATAGGATTGGTGCTATAGCTCCTATTATCATAAGCATCGGTGCTATTAACTGATTTTTAAAAATAAGTATAAACAATAATCCCGGAACAAATGTTACTACTATCCATATTATAATAAAATCTTCGGTTTTTTTCGAAATATCACTTTTTTCCAATTCTTCAGCTAAAATTTTATTAATTTTGGCAAATGCACTTCCATTATTATTTACAGACTGCTTTTTGTTATTTTTTTGTTTCTCAACTTTTGCAACTTTTTTTTCTTCCTTTTTCTTTCCTACGATGTAATCTTCTCTTCGTTTTACATTTCTGCTGTTTTCAGTTATTTTACCAACTATAGTTGTAACAAGCACAAATGTAACTCCCATCATGACCACAACTAAGAAAATCATACTAATTAGCAAACCATTCATTTTTTACAACAACCCCATTTCCTCTAATCTTTTCAATACATTTTGGAACTACACCTGTTGCTCTAAATTGTCCTTTGAACTTTCCTCTGGAATCTGTTGTTCCGTCTGTCTCAAATACAAATATATCCTGCAAACTTACAACATCACCTTCCATACCAACAACCTCAGTAATAGATGTTACTTTTCTGGATCCATCTCTAAGTCTGCTCTGCTGTATTATTAAATCTATAGCTGAGGAAGCCTGATCTCTAATTGCCTTTACCGGCAATTCCATACCAGACATCATAACCATTGTTTCAATACGAGACATAGCATCTCTCGGAGAGTTTGCATGAGTCGTAGTTAATGATCCGTCATGACCTGTATTCATAGCCTGAAGCATGTCCAATGTTTCTTCAGAACGAACTTCCCCGACAATAATACGGTCAGGTCTCATTCTCAATGCATTCTTTACAAGAGCTCTAATTGTTATTGCTCCTTTTCCTTCAAGGTTTGCCGGTCTACATTCAAGTGTAATAACATGTTCCTGATGTAACTGAACTTCCGCTGCATCTTCGATTGTTACAATACGTTCGTCTTCAGGAATATACGATGATAATACATTCAACAATGTTGTTTTACCTGAACCGGTACCACCAGATACTACTATATTTAATTTTCCTTTAACACACGCTTCTAAAAATGAAAGCATTACCGGGTTTAATGATCCCCATTCAACTAACTGTGCTGCTGTTACTGGTGTAGAGCTAAATTTACGAATTGTAAGTACTGCTCCAATAAGTGAAATCGGTGGAATAATAGCATTTACACGGGAACCGTCCGGAAGTCTTGCATCAACCATAGGGCTGGTCTCGTCTACATGTCGTCCAACCTGAGTAACGATTCTGTCAATAATATTCATAAGATGTTCTTCATCTCTAAATTTTATATCTGTAAGAACCAATTTCCCTTTTTGTTCAATATATACATGATCTGGTCCATTAACCATTATTTCACTACAATTATCGCTATCAATTAAATCCTGAATTGGACCATATCCTAATATATCATCTAATAAAGTCTTTACTATCGGTTTTCTTTCAACTCTCGGAATATTGTACTCATCCTTATCAACTTCTTCCGTAAGAAGTTTTTCCATTTCATCCCTATCAACAGTAGCCTTTCCCGCTCTGTTTAATGTCAAAATAATTCTTCCGTGAATTTTTTTCTTTACAGCGTCATATGGGTCTTCAACCTTTATTTCCTTTACCTCTTCAACCTTTTTCTGTTGTTGAGTAGTTGTTTCTTCCCCATTTTCTTCCTTATTCTTTTCTATTATGTCAAGTAATCCCATATACGATTAACCTCCGACTATTTACTCACCTTTATCCGCAATAACCCTTTGTATAAAACTTGAGAATTCTTTTGCTGCCACCGTTCTACTTGTTCTTAATACAAACGGTTCTCCTTTATTTACACTACTGTTAAACATCTTATCCGATGATATTGAAGCGTAAAATGGTATCTCCAACATTGATTCGAAATCCTTCATTCGGATTAAACTATTAACATTCTTATTCATTACCAGCCTTGCTTTTTCTTTAATTCCTAATTGCTCTAATATACTTACAGCTGCTTTTGCTGCTTTAAGTGATAAAATGTCAGGATTGTTCACAATCATAATCTCATCACATTCCTGTAATGCAGCTATTGTTTCATCACTAAAATTCGTTCCTAAATCAACTATTACATATTCATAATATGGTCTTACACTACGTATAACCTTTGTAACATGTTCCGGTTTAATATATTCGGCATATTCAGGACTTTTTGGTGCTGCAAGCAATACTACACCTGAAGAATGCATTATACTAAATGCATTAACTCTTTCAATTGATATTCCTTCCGGATCCTGTGCCAATTCCACAATTGTATCTTTTGGTTCCAAATCTAAAAGAATATTCTGATCTCCAAATCTTAAGTCCATATCTAAAAGAATAACATTACTTCCTCTCTTAGATAATGCAACTGCAAGGTTTGTTGCCATTACGGACTTTCCTGTACCACCTTTACATCCGAAAAATGCAATTACTTTTGATCTTACTCTTTTCTGAATATTTAGCTGTGCCTGAATTACTTTTTCGTATTCATTAACCTGTACTACTCTTGAATAAAATTCATTATCCTTCATATCCAAAGGTAATACCTGTCTTATTCCAAATCTTGCTGCATAGTTTACTAAATCAACGGTTACGTCATCTGTAGCTACAACTGCTGCACATCCTTTACTCTGGAACTTCATACTCTCAACGAATGAAAATACTTCCGGGTCAATTGGTACTTTAACACCAACAATAACTACATCCGGAAATAATCCATCTACTTTCAATCTTGACTCGTCTTTAAAATCTGCATAACCAACAATTTGAATATCTCTATCCGCTAACTTTTTTTTCAAATTAACACGAATTGATGTATCTTCTGAAATAATAACAACTTTTATACTTTCCATATTATTCTCCGTCCTCCGCAGTTCTCTTATTTAATATAAGTTTATAACCTGAATATTCTCCTGAATTTTCTACTTCGTATAAAATATTAGCATCATCATATGACAGTTCAAATGTAATTGATGAATATGTTACTATTGCATTTGCTGTATCTGTATTTACATCATTTGTTGATATTTTCAATACTTTAACATCGCTCAAAACTGTATCTACAGTAGCCTTACCATCGCCTGTCTTCATTGCCAAAACATTTACTGTATCTCCTGGGAGGATATATCCATCTACACCCGTAACACCATCTGCTGTCATACTGTATGCAACCATTCCATCCGCAAGATTATAAGATAGTCCGGCATTCGATTCCTGTTCAGTTCCAAATCGTTTTATTGATACCTGCTCACCTGCATAAATATAACCCGATGATGTATTTCCTATAACTTCATCAAGACTTCTTACTGCGCCATCTACAATTGCACCATTATCAATCATTCTAGTACTAAAAAAATTATTTACATTATTAGCTGTAACCTGTGTTCCAGCTGGAACATCTGCTATAGCATACACAATCTCTGTCTTATCTTTATTTGGATCATTATTGCTTATAACTGATTGTGCAAACATATATGTTGCGATTCCTGCAACCAATGCACTTATAAGTGCAATCAAATAAATTCTCTTCATGGTAATTGTACCCCTCTGTTTCTTATTTTTAGTCTTTTATTAATTTACGATTCCGTTTTTATTGTTACTGTATAAGATAGTTCCTTAGTCTTTCCATATATAACTCCCAGTACCGGTGTTAGTGTATTCATTTCTGCCTTAACATTTACTTTCAAATCTCCCTCAAGTGGACTTGTGGGATTTGTAAGTTTTGAATCAACCACTACTGAATTGAGATTTTTCGGCAATATTGCTTCCACCTTATCGGTTACAATTTGATCTAATTGTGCATCTTGTGCATTTACGCATCCGACTCGTGCGCCTTCCCTACAGGCATTTTCAACTGATAACTGATTGTAAAATAGCCACCCAAAGTCCAATATCCCGCATACAATTAAAAGTAATATAGGCAAAACCAAAGCAAATTCAACAGCCGATTGTCCTTTTTCTCTTTTCTTCATTGATGCTACCTCTCAAATAATTTCCTCATATTCTAAAATAGAGGGGCTGATGCCCCTCTATTTTAGAATATAATCTTTTTGTAACTTTTATGGTCTTGCTGTTGTTGTAAGCTGATCGCTTGCATTTGTGAACATATCAGCAATCTTTGGTCCTAATACAGCTAATGCTCCGATTACTGCTAAAGCTACTAATCCGATGATAAGACCATATTCAACCATGCCCTGTCCATCTTCATCCATTAAGAAATTCTTTACATCTCTCATAATATTTCCTCCTTCTTGCATACGACTATCTTTTACTCCGTCGTGCTTAATTATAAATTTAATAAATTAACGGGAAAAATAATGAAACCAAAACCCCTCCCGATAAAAACGGTGCCATAGGAGCTGCTGTTTTTAAGTTGCCTCTTCTTGTGATTTTTAAGAACAGATAATAGATAAATATTGTAAAACCCATCACTGCCATTGCTTCAACATAACCTTGAAGACCCAACATAAAACCTATTACGGCGCTATATTTCACATCGCCAGCCCCAATCCTCAATTTAAAGAACCCCGGAATAACAAATATTACATATGCAATTATCAATCCCATAAATGAATTAAAAAATGTATCCATAAACACATCTAACCCACCACTTGTAATTACTATGTTGCATATTTGTAAAAGTAACATTCCTAATAATAATGCATTAGGTATTCTTCTTATCAACATATCAATTCCTGCTACATTTATTGCCATCAATATGATAAGCATATATCGCACTGTCTGCCAGTAATCAAATTCTTTAAGGGCTATACCTACAAACAATACTGCCGGAACCACCATCCATGCTATTCTGTAACCTATGTTGTTTATTCGTTGTCCTTTATTTTCTGTATCATATATACTTCTTACTTGTATCTGGTATCTCGCCAGATAGTAAAAACATAATCCAGAGAGCAAACCCACCGTCGCGTATATCGCGTATTCCATTGCTGTTTCCTCCTCTGTATTTACTTGCATCTACATAGAAAACCCTTATGTATTAAATGTTTAAAACGTTTTCTTTATGATAGTATTATTATAATACTTTTCGTCATTTAGTCAATATTTTTTAATAATTTAGTCACAATTTGTACATTATGTACATAATTTCATTTACTCAATGTGCTAAACGCCAATTTTTTAGACTTCTCCCTATTTTTTTCAGACTTTACTCGCACTTTTTCGGCTTTTTTTCGAGCCCTTTCAGCTTTTTTGTTCATAACTTTTTCATCTTTATTAATGCGGCTTTCCATTTTTCGCTCTTTTCTGGACTTTCTTTGTTTTTTTCTTATTACTTCATCTATTTTTCGATAACGTTCTTCTTCTCTTTCATCCTGCATTCTAATAATATAATCTACACCTTTCAATACTTTTTCGCTCACACAATCACTCACTTCTTTAGACATATTCTGTGTCGACTTATTTATCGCTCTGGTAACTATACTTTCGGTATTTTCCTCTAAGGCTCTCGAAACTATGTTTCCCATAATTTCCTGAAATTGCTGCATTTTACTTTCTGAGCTAACACTTTCAGTTAAAGATGTTTTATTTTCTAATCCTCTATATTTTTCTATGTCTCCACTATTATCTTTTGTTTTTGTATCCATAATTTCTTTATTATTTACACCATTATTACATCCTTCTTCATCTTCTTTATAAAATGTATTTTTTTCACTCTTTGGTTTGTCAAAAAGATTTCTAATGTTGACTGTATTAGGATTAGAACGATTAATGTCAATTTCTCCATTAATCATCATTTTTATAGTTCTTAGACCATATCCCTGTTCTTTTAAATCTCTTATTTTCCGAAGTAATTCAATATTTTCTTCCGTATAATATCGATGTCCCATTTCATTTCTGGGAATCTTTATCTCAAGTTCTTCTTCCCAATATCTTAACACATGAGATTCTACCTTTAGCATTTTAGATGCATCTGAAATAATATATCGTCGTGTTCCCATTTTCCCCTCCAAAAAAATAATGTTAACAATAATTTCCAAATTATTGTTAACATTAGTATAATTCTGACTATTACTCAATTCAACGAATTGGCAGTCCCATATTCAATTATTTTTTAAGCAAATGACGAATGCCGTCAAATGAGTGTAAACATCTCATTTTTTTCGTTCAAATTCGCATATGGCTTAGCATAATTATTCTCTCACATTTATTTTGAGCCTATATTTTTCACCAGTTGTTTGATTAACAATATATTAATTATTCTCTCACATTTGTTTTAAAATGCGGACAAACAAGCAAATCTACTCTCTTGCTTTTGTCTCGAATTTTGTATATTCAGGTAACCATAATAATTCTATAGCTCCTACAGGACCGTTTCTTTGCTTAGCAACATCCACAATAATAGTATTTCTGTCTTCTGTTTCGTCCTCTTTGTTGTATTTTCTTGATAAAAGCATTACAACGTCGGCATCCTGCTCGATAGAACCTGATTCTCGCAAATCGGCCATGATAGGTCGATGGTCAGGTCTCGATTCTACGCTTCGGTTAAGCTGTGAAAGTGCAACTACCGGAATATTCAACTCTCTGGCAATTCCCTTTAATGATCTTGAAATATCCGCAATTTCCTGTTCACGGCTTGGATAATTACCATTTCCTCTCATAAGCTGTAGGTAGTCAATAACCACAAGCTGTATATCTTTTTCTAATTTAAACTTTCTGCATTTGGAACGAAGGTCACCAATCGTAATACTTGGCGTATCGTCAATTACAATATTTGAATTTCCTATAATATCCGCTGTTTCTACAATTTTTTCCCATTCAGATTCATTAAGTTCTCCTGCTCTCATTTTCTGAGAACTTACCATTGAATGCTGTGATATAAGACGGTTAACCAACTGTTCCTTTGACATTTCCAAACTAAATATAGCGACTGCATTCGGCTTACGTATAGCTATATGCTCTGTTACGTTAAGTGCAAATGCTGTTTTACCAACTGAAGGTCTTGCCGCAATCAAAATAAAGTCTGATGGCTGCAATCCGGATAACTGATTATCAAGATATATATATCCGGTTGCTAAACCTGTAACAGTTCCCTTTGTAAGCGATGCCTGTTCTAATTTATCAAATACATTAGCAACTACTTTATTAATTGGGACAAAGTCGCCACTTGAACGTGATCTAAGCACTTCAAAAACTTCTTTTTCAGTACTCTCCATTATATCTTCAAGCTTATCCGTTCCTGCATAACATTTAGCTGAAATATTATCATTTACTTTTATTAATTTACGCAACATTGCTTTTTCATATACAATAGTCGCATACTGCTTTATATTTGCTGAAGTCGGTACCATTTCTAATATTTCCCTGATAAAATCAAGGCTGATTACTTCACTAGAAACATCCATCTCTTCCAATTTAGCCTTTATGGTAACCAAATCTCCATTTTTTCCTTCACGGTACAATTCTGTCATTGCCCCAAAGAGCAATCCATATTGTCTGTTAAAAAAATCATCTTTATTTATCAACTCCATAGCTATCGGAACAGCATCCGGATCCATAATCATCGAACCTATTACTGCCTGTTCTGCTTCATAGCTATGAGGTAGTATTTTTTTTACTATTGGATCTTCCATTAATAATTATCTCCTATAAAGCTTCAACCTTTATGTCTAAAGTTGCCATTACATCCTTGTGCAATTTAACTTTTACTGTATGGACTCCAAGATTTTTAATTCCTTCTTCCATAACAATCTTCTTTTTATCAATTTCTAAACCAAGCTGCTTCTTTGTTTCTGCTGCTATTTCCTTTGCAGAAATTGATCCAAATACACGGTCTCCATTTCCGGCTTTAATCTTTATAACCACCTTTTTATCTTTTAATTCTTCTGCCAAAGCTTTTGCTGCATCCAATTTTTCCTGAGCAACCTTTGCTTCATTAGCTTTTTGAAGTTTTAAATCATTTTTATTTGCGCTATTTGCTTCTACGCCAAGTTTTTTCTTTAAAATAAAGTTTTTAGCATATCCATCGCTTACCTTTACTACTTCACCTTTTTTTCCTAACGCTTTAACATCTTCTAATAAAATAACTTCCATATTCATGTCTCCTTTCAAAGCAATAAACTTATTATATCTAAGCAATTAATTTCATTTTTTCAAATTCGATCCGTCAAACTATATTAATGTTAAGGTCAAATATCACTTGTGTAAATAACTATATTTCACCTTCATCAGTCATATCCTGAATAATCTCTTTTATCAAGGTCTTTGCCTGTTCACATGTACAATCTTCAATCTGTGCTCCGGCAAGATTCATATGACCTCCACCGCCTAATCTTTCTGCAATTAACTGAACATTAACTTCATCTATTGACCTTGCACTTAAATATACTTTTTCATTATAAAACGTACATACAAACGCCGCCTTTATGCCTTTAATATTAAGCAATTCATTCGCTGCCTGTGCTCCAACAACTGTCGGCATACTTGTTCCTTCAGACGGGCAAATGGCTATAGCGTATTTATCCATAAATATCTCTGTATTTTGAATGGCCTTAGCTTTTGCCTTATAATCTCCAATATCATCTCTAAACATTTTTCTAACTCTGACAATATCAGCTCCATTTTTTCGCAAATAAGCTGCTGCCTCAAATGTTCTTACACCTGTTCTGTTAGAAAAATTATTTGTATCCATCATAATTCCGCTATACAATGCATCTGCCTCATACGGTTTCATTTTAACTGAATCAACCATATACTGCATAATTTCAGTAACCATTTCACATGCTGATGATGAATATGGTTCAATGTATGATAAATGTGCATTTTCTATTGCATCTGCACTTTGTCTATGATGATCTATTACTACAAGTGTTTGTGCTCTTCTCACTAATTCAGGATATTCAGTATATCCTGCTCTATTACAGTCAACTACAATGAGCATATCATTTTTTTCTAAAATAGTTGTAGCCAATGTTCCTGCAATAAACATATCTTCTTCATAGCCATTATCTGTCGTAAACTTATCAATCAAAGGTTTTACTGAAGAACTCATAGTTCCCGTTACCACATAAGCTTTTTTACCCATTGTAGTTATGGCTCTATACAAACCAATTGCTGCGCCGTAAGAATCATTATCACCCAAATGATGTCCCATAATGAATACTTTATCTCTTGTTTCAATTAATTCTCTTAATGCATGAGCTTTTACTCTGGCTTTTACTCTGGTATTCTTTTCGACAGACTTGCTCTTACCGCCATAATAATATATCTTTGCACCATCTTTTAATACTGCCTGGTCACCACCTCTGCCAAGTGCCATATCGATAGCTGCTGTGGCTGACGTGTAATTCTGAACATACGAATCTGAACCCATTCCGAATCCAATACTGATTGTAGCTGTTCGCTCATTACCTATCTTAACATTCTTTACATCATCAAGAAGTGAGAATTTTTTACTCTGCATAATTGCTATATTTTTAGCCTTAACAACTACAAAGTATTTGTCTTTTTCAAGTTTTCTTACCAGACCGTCCATTTCTGCAAAATATCGCTGTATCTGTCGATCAATCAATGCAACTAACAATGTTCTTCTGGCATCTTCAATACTTTGAAGAACCTCTTCATAATTATCTATGTAGATAAGTCCCGGTATCATCTTATCATTTTTATTTTCCTTAGATAATTGCTGAATTCTTGTATCATCAAATAAATAAAGTGCAAACATATCCGCATCGTCATCATCTGAATCAAGTACTGCGATAGGCACTTCATCAACTGCATCTTTCATTTTAAACTTCTTTAGCACAGCTCTATATATTTTTTCATTATACTCAACTTTGAACTCTTTCTTTTCTTCTTTAAATTCAAATTTATCCTTTGTAAACTCTTTAAATATAGATTCAATTCCCCTCATATTTAAAAGTTTAGTTTCGCACGCCTTTTCCATTTCGCTATTATGCCACAGCATCTTTCCATTACAATCAAGTAACGCATAAGGAATTTCAAATTCATGCATCATCTGTCTTTGTATCTGACTATACTCTGCGCCAAAATCCACAAGATATCTTTTGATATTTGGATAAAATCTAAGCATCATAACAATCGCTATTACAATAAACACAATTGTTGCAAACGCCATAACCACTCCGGCTCTTTTGTCAATAAAAAATATTATAGCCGTTACTACTATCCAAAGCACACTAAGGTTAATAGGCCACCTTAAATACTTTGTAATTTTCCCATTTAATGCTACTTTTTTATCATTTAACATATAAGCACCTCTAATTTGCTTTATTCTTCATCTCTGCCTTATATTTGTATATCTTTAAAATATAAAAAGCTTACAACGTTTCTAACGCACCTTAATGATTTAGTATACCATATTGTAATTTTTATTTCCACTATACTACTTTATAAGCCATAACAGATTACTAATATACTCTTTACATGTTTTATTATTTCATATAAAATTACCCTTAATTAAATGATGTCAGGGTTAACCGCCACGACTATGATGCCTACAGATTGTTCAGTGCTACGCACTCTCACAATTATCCGGCATCTTTACATTAGTAAAATATGAAACAGGAGATAGTTTATATGTTTAGAATATGGGGAAGAACCTTCAAAAATAATAAAATGATAAAAAATACCACAATCGAAATAGATAACCCTGAGATGACGAGAACTCACAAAGTTTTCAAAGCACTTGAAGATATTTGCGAGGAATTTGATTTAAGCAATCCAATCTGGCTTGATAATAACATTGATGAATTCAAACGCATTTCACGAACCAGATTTTATCAGGACAGTTTTATTGAACATATTGATTTTGATTATTTAGATTTTTATATTATCGAAGAAGATTAATATGTTGGGGTCAAAATCATTCTTGACAAAAAAGCCTTATAGAAAACATATCCCCTCTTTACCGGACAACCGATACAGAGGGGATATTTATATACTATTTAAATTTACCGGATATAACACGAATCGCTCCGTGTTATCTTATAATTAAAGTCTTTTCTGTAATTCTGCTGTCATGTCTTCATAACCCGGTTTTCCAAGTAATGCAAACATATTCTTCTTGTAGCTTTCTACACCCGGCTGATTAAATGGATTTACTCCAAGAATATATCCACTTACACCACATGCAAATTCATACATGTAGAATAATTCTCCAAGATAGAATTCGTTCTGTTCAGGTACATTAACCATAAGGTTAGGAACATTACCATCTGTATGAGCAAGAATTGTTCCATTCATTGCACTCTTGTTAACAAAATCCATATCTTTTCCAGCTAAGTAATTTAATCCGTCAAGATCATCTGCTTCTTCCTGAATTACGATATCAGCATCTGTCTTTTCAATATTTACAACTGTTTCAAACATAAGTCTTGATCCGTCCTGAATGAACTGACCCATTGAATGTAAATCTGTTGTCAAATCAACTGCTGCAGGGAAAATACCTTTCTGGTCTTTTCCTTCGCTTTCACCATAAAGCTGTTTCCACCATTCACCAAAGTAATGTAAACTTGGTTCATAGTTAGCTGTAATTTCAATTGATTTTCCTTTTCTTAATAAAATATTTCTGATTGCTGCGTATTTTACTGCATCGTTATCTTCAAATGTATTGTTTAAAGCTTTTTCTCTTCCGCTTGCAGCACCTTCCATTAATTTATCTATATCAGCACCACTTACTGCGATTGGAAGCAAACCTACTGCTGTAAGAACTGAGAAACGTCCACCTACATCATCAGGTACTACGAAGCTTTCATATCCTTCTTCTGTTGCAAGATTCTTAAGAGCTCCCTTTGCCTTATCTGTTGTAGCGTAAATTCTCTTTGCTGCTTCTTCTTTGCCATATTTCTTTTCAAGTTTTTCCTTGAAAATTCTAAATGCGATAGCAGGTTCTGTTGTTGTACCAGACTTAGAAATAATGTTAACTGAGAAATCTCTGTCTCCAACAACATCTAATAATCCCTTTAAGTATGCAGGGCTAATGCTATTTCCTGCATAGTAAATTTCAGGTGTTTTTCTGATTTCTTTTGATACATTGTTATAGAAACCATGTCTTAAGAAGTCAATTGCTGCTCTTGCTCCTAAATATGAGCCACCAATACCAATAACAACTAAAACTTCTGAATCACTCTGAATCTTCTTAGCTGCTGCTTTAATTCTTGCAAATTCATCCTTGTCATAATCTACAGGTAAATCAATCCATCCTAAGAAATCATTTCCTGCTCCTGATTTGTTAACCAAAACTTCTTTTGCATCTTCTGCGATTTTCTTCATTGCTACTACTTCATCATCTGAGATGAATTTTGATGCCTTTGAGTAATCAAATGTTACCTTAGCCATATCTTTTTCCTCCGTCATTTCAAATCCTGCTATCCCGTACACCTTGCAAACTGTCATGGTATCTCTCCACTAAATCCACAGTGTCCGGTAAAGCGTTTATTTATCGACATAATATAATATTCATGCCGACCGGTAAAATTTCCTTCAAATTCTCTCTAACATATATACAATAAATATTTTGTCGTCATATGTCAATGTTTTTAGCATATTTATTGAAACAATTTTATTGGAGTCAACCCGAGAATATATCCCCGAAACTATTTTGCTTAATCTGCGAATATTTCCTTAAAACATATTTGTTTCAACCTGCGAATATTTCTATATAAATTATACAATTGAACCTGTAAACATTTCTACAAAACTTATATGATTAAATCTTAATTTATTTTTGCAAAACCATTTAAATCTTTACTGCAAATATTCTCCTAAAACTTCGTTGATTATTCTCTCCTGTTCTTTTGTAATATTTATTCTACCCTGTTTTTCATTTTCTATTTTTTTATTTGTATTATTTATTTCATTTACATTAACATTCTGTTCCGATTCCTGCTCATTTTTGCTGCTACCTATTTCTATGTTGTAATCATTTTCCCGCCTACTAATCTGCTCTCGCAAATTAACACTATTTTCAAAGAAATCCGTAATAACATATATCAGTTCTGTTTTTCTGTCATTTGTATGAATTGTATTTTCAACTACAAATAATGCAAGTGCAAAATAAAATCCTACAAGAATATACGACATCGCCGTTGTCTTTCCGTATCCCTGATTATACAGTATATATCCACATAATCCGCCTATTGCCACACACAAAAATCCACACCAGCTAATAATTTTATTTATGGAATCAAGATAAAATATGCCTATTTTACACTTATTTATGTACCTACTTACTAAAAGCATGGGATTAGCCACCGTGCCGTTTATGGTTTTAATACTTTCAAATTTCAATTTTATCTGGCGAAGAATATTACTTTTGGGGCTATCCATATTTTCTGCCTTTTTAATCATTTTACCAAAAATCCACATTACCAGACATTTACTTACAATTCCTACTAAAAAAATACTTCCTAATAAACATAGGAAGTACGCTTTATTTTCAATTATTGATGTGATTTTTTCCATATTAACATTAAAACATGACATACATTTGTCAAACATAAAAAACCTCCTCGTACGATATGTATTGACCAGCCTTTTGTTGGTGGCCGATAGTCGGAAACATTAATGCTTAAACTTTGTTTTTTGTTTCCTTTATACAATAAAATTTTATCATACAAGAGGTCTTTTAACACTATAAATCGTTCGTCAAATTTCTACAAATTCTTAATTAACTGTTTTAATATTTTAATTGAATTAGCCGCTGCTTTCTTTTCAAATGTAGGGTAATCCATTTCTGCACTTCCATCTGCCTTATCAGAAATCGCTCTGATTATAAGACATGGAATATTGTTAACATATGCTGCATGTGCTATAGAAGCACCTTCCATTTCTGCACAATCTCCGGCAAATGTATTTACCAAATCATCTTTCTTTTCCTTACCGGCAATAAACTGGTCGCCTGAAACAACTCTTCCTGTAAATACCTTAACAGAAAGATTTGCCTCTTCTATACTTTTGACTGCTACATCAATTAATCTGCTGTCACTATGAAATACAGAGTTGTCCATATCAGGAATAACTCCACGTTCATAACCTAACGCCGTCACATCCATATCATGCTCAATGGCATCCTTTGATATAACAATATCGCAAATATCAATATCACTATTTAATGAGCCTGCAACTCCTGTATTAATAACAGAATCTACTTTATATCTGTCAGCAAGAATCTGTGTGCATATAGCTGCATTTACCTTTCCAATACCACACTTTACAACAACTACATCTTTATCATGAATATGTCCTTCATAAAAATCCATTCCTGCAACTGATGTAATTTTCGCATCCGGCATTTCATTTTTTAATTCCTGGACTTCGCTGTCCATCGCTCCAATTATTCCTAACACGTTACACCTGTTCCTTTATTTATTTTCTTCTAAGTACAATTTTAATGCCTTTGCAAGCTGGTCCGGACATGAAGTTCCTCTTCCTGCACAATCAATTCCATCCATTCTTTTAATTGCTTCGTTCACATCCATTCCTTCGACTAATGCAGCAACTCCCTGTGTATTTCCACTGCATCCTCCAAGAAATCTTACATTAGTAACTTTATTATCAACAACATCAAAACTAATTTCTCTTGAACATGTTCCTTTTGTCTTATAATTCATAACTGCACTCCTATCCAAGGCTTTCTAATCGCCTATCTTCTTTTCATAAATTTCTACAACATCATCTATATCACCTTTGGCAATTAACTGACCATGTTCCAAAATGATTGCCTTGTTACACAATCTCTTAACCTGAGCCAAACTATGTGATACAAATAAAACTGTAACCCCATGATCAAACATTTTTTTCATTTTCTTTTCGCATTTTTTTCTAAATTTAGCATCACCAACTGATAATACCTCATCTAAAATAAGAATTTCCGGTTCTACAACTGTAGCAATTGAAAATCCAAGTCTTGCCTTCATACCTGAAGAATAGTTTTTAATTGGAACGTCTATAAATTCTCCTAACTCAGAAAATTCAAGAATTTCATCATATTTTGACATTAAAAATTCTTTTGAAAATCCAAGAACCGAGCCATATAAGAATATATTTTCCCTACCTGTATAGTTAGGATCAAATCCTGCACCAAGTTCAATCATAGGTGCCATATGTCCATATCTTTGCACTGAACCTTTTGTTGGCTTATAAACACCTGCAATTACTTTAAGAAGCGTACTTTTTCCTGCTCCATTAAGTCCAAGTATTCCGAGACGTTCGCCTTTTTTCAACTCAAACGAAACATCTTTTAACGCCCAGAATTCATTAAAACGAAGCTTTTCGCCTTTTAATTTCTTTATAAATAATTCTTTAAAATTATCAACTTTTTCTTTGCTTAAATTAAAACAAATACTAACATCATTAACTCTAAGAGCTACATCATTCTTTGCCATAACTCCTCCTAAATATGAAGAATAAACTTATCCTGATTTTTCTTAAATACATATATTCCAAATATCAGTAATACAACACTACAAGTTCCTGAGTATGCAAATAATTTTAAATTTGACACTCCGTAACTATAACTGTTAAACATAGAATGACCTTCTAACAATACAGCTCTGAAGTTACTGATAATTCCGTAAAGCGGATTTAATTTGATAAGAATTAATCCCTGTCCCATACTTGAGATTTTGTAGAAAATTGCTGAGCAGTACATAACAAGCATCAACACAACATCCCACAAATATTCCATATCTCTAAAGAATACACATACCGTTGACAATACCATTCCTGCACCAATTGACAAAATAAACAAAATTGTCAAAGGAATAACCGCTTCAATTACATGCCATGTAAGTGGAACACCTAAAACTACTGAAACTACTGCAAGAACTATTAATGACAGTAAGAATAAAATGTAGTTATAAATGCAACTTGAAAGCGGATACAAATACTTAGGTACATAAACTTTCTTTATCATTGCCTGATTTGCCCTGATAGACCTCATCGCAATCTTTGTTGAACTTGAGAAGCAACTATATATAAGTCGTCCACACAAAATGTAAACAGGATATAATCTGTCACCTTTACCAAGCAACTGTCCAAATACGATTGTAAGAACAATCATTGTAAGTAACGGTTCAAGCATTGTCCATATCAATCCAAGATATGATCTTCTATACTTTAACTTAATTCCTTTTTTTACAAGTTCGATTAATAAATATCTGTATCTTGCAAAATTTTTCACGTACTTATTCATATAACCTCCAAAACTGAAGCACTTATTTTTATAGTTTATCCATATAAGATTAAATTCCCGACAATAAACTAATCTTATTATATATTATAATTTTTTTATGTCAAATTAACGGGAAATATAATGATATAAATAGCTTTGGCTTATATAATTAATAATAGTTGCCACTTTTGTTACACACATAAAAATGCACCACTTTCGTAACAAAATTTGTTTAGAAAGTAGTGCATTAAAATCAGCATATTGTGAATATGTATATCTGGGAAATTTTCCAGTTTTACCAGCCAAAGCTTTTTATCTGAGATAATTTTTTTGAATTCAGCGCGAGCGTTATTTAGTTAATATTACAAACCCTCACAATTAAGAATTAATCTGTGGGAATTTTTGTTATTCTACATTTTTCAATGCATCTGTCATAGATATTTTTTAATTAGTTAAGTGCAAGCAATTTCCATGTCTTAATTACTTTTACTTTATCAATCTGAATTTCTGACGTATTGTCCTGATTTGAACAATATTTACCTGCTGCAGATTCGAATACCATATATGTCTTCTTTCCGCTTACACAAATTCCTTCCATCATTGATGGAAGCACAACTGTTTTTACAGGTGTATCAAGTGCGGATGCTGTCACAATATTTACCGGTTCATAAACCATTAAATATGAATCTGCTATTCTTCCGTATGACTGGGACAATGTAAACTTTCTTTCTGTAGCAGAAATCTTATTTACAACCAATCCCTGTGTATTTGCAGGAACATAAAGGTTATATTGATTTGTAAATGTTAATCGTTTTGTCTTTTTATTTCGCTTAACTCTATATCCATACATAAGGCACGAATTACTGTTTGCACTTCTTCCTGCCCAGAAATGAGTTCCGTCAAATGCTGCAAAGTCTGCGCATCCTCTAAGAGTTACTCTATAGCTAAATTTTATTGTCTTTCCATTTTTAGCTTTCAAAAGTTTTTTATATGTAATTATACCTACTTTATCTACTGCACCCGGAAGGTTATTTATACCTACTACTAAATTTTTCTTTACATTTGTTACTGAACCTACGTGATCTTTTATTGTCAATTTAAGTTTCTTTACGAAATTACCCCGTTTATTATATATCAAAAGTATTGATTTTGCTGTCAAATTCTTGTGATACATTGAAACTACAATGTATTTTCCAATAACACAGGTTCCCTGTGGTACATAATTTTTAAGAGATAATAATATGTATTTATCCTTTACTGACTGAATTCCACTATTTACAAGCATATCGTATACTCTTAAATCCTCAGCCATTCTTTCTTTTTCAGAATCTGTATATTCCCAAGGTATATTGTTAACTCTTGCATATTTTTTTCCTGCTGAATTTGAATATACCTTAAGAGTTAAATTTGTTGCTCCTGCAAAAGCATTTGCACCTATTGTCTTAACTGTTTTATATAATGTAAGCTTTTTTAGTGATGTACAATTCTTAAATGCACTTTCTCCAATTTTCTTAATTGTTTGAACCATCTTTATTGTTGATAATTGAGTACATCCGCTAAATGCCTGATATCCTATTGAAGTAAGTGTTTCCGGTAATATAACTTTTTTTACTGAATTTGCATTAAGTAAAACTCTGTTTGGAACTTTTGTCATTCCATTAGCAAATGTAACTGTTGTAACATTTGCCCCTTTGCCGATTATTTCATATGTACTTGTTACCGTGCTTGGAATTGTAAGACTTGTAAGCCCTGTCATTTTGTAAAATGCATGATAATTTATTTTCTGCAAGCCCTCAGGCAAAGTTAATTCTTTTACTTTTTTAATTCCATAAAAAGCTCTCTTATAAATATACTTTATTGTTGTCGGTAATTTAATTTCCGTAACGGCACTGCATCCTCTGTATGCTTCAATTCCAATAATCTGCAATCCTTCAGGTAATTCAATTGTCTTTAATGCTGTACATTCTTTAAAAGCATTTTCTCCAATTTCCTGAAGTAATGAGCCCTGTTCAAATGTTACCTTTTCAATATATTTATACTGATAAAATACATTTGCATTAATCTTTGTAACACTTGCAGGAATTACAATTTCTTTATTTGTTGTATCTGTTGCTGCCTTTTTGTACCCTGTAAGGACTCCGTTTTCAATTACGAAATCAGGGTTACTTGTAGGAGCTTCTGTTGTTGGCACTTCTGTTGTCGGTGCCTGTGTTGTTGTTTCAGTTGTTGATGACTCTTCTGTTGTAGATGTTTCATCAGTTCCTGTTTCCTTAGTACTACTTTCATCCGTGCTCGTTTCTTCAGCCGGCTTTGTTGTCTCTGTGTTTTCTTTTGTTGTTTCCTGTTCACTATCAGCTATGCTTACTTCTGCTGCCATGACTTTATCCTGTTTATAGTTTCCATGACCTGCAAAAGCACCTGATGGTAATGCGATAGTGGCTATCATAACTGCAACAAGCAACTTGCTTATGCTTTTTAATGTTTTCTCTTTCATAACTACCTCCTCTAAACTCTACGTTACATTATAATGGTTCTTTCTTTTTCGTCAAAGGATTTATGCCATCTGCCAGACAATTGCCACATTTAAAATTAACTCTTTCTTATTTGAAAAATACAGTTGTGTATACTATAATCTTCCTATATGTATATAGCATTAGGAGGTTTATATGCTAAGTAAAATTAAGACAAAATTAGGCAATTTCAAAGAAACTGCAAGACGTAGCAAATACGCGCATTATTATAAAGATTACGATATCGAAGACAATATTATTTTATACGACTCATATTTTAGCCGTGGAATGCTTTGCAATCCTTATGCAATTTTCAGAGAATTACTTTCAAATTCTGAATTTGACAAATACACTCATGTATGGGTTGTTGATGACCGTGTAGGAAACGAACCTGTTATGGAACAGTTTGCTGACCACGATAATATTTATGTCATAAGAAGGCATAGTAATGACCATTTGAAATATTTAGCGACTGCACATTATATTATTTCAAATGTATCTCTGCCTTTTTATTATTGCAAAAAGCCCGGACAAATTTTTGTCAACACATGGCACGGCACTCCTATAAAAAGCTTAGGATACGATATTCCGGGTTCAGCAGCCACTATTTCAAATGTTCTTAGAAATATGCTTTCTGCTGACTATATGATTTCTGCGAATCCATTTTTAACAGAAGTTTATTTAGATAAATACAAATTACGCGGGCTTTACAACGGAAGTATTATCGAGGAAGGTTATCCAAGAAATGACCGTCTTTTAAATTGTCCTAAAGAAGAAATAAAGTCAATTCTTCTTAAATATGGAATAGAACTTGAAAAAGATAAGCAGGTTATTTTATATGCACCTACATGGAAAGGTGCCGATTATAATAAGCCTGAAGTAAATCCTGATGACTATTATAATTTTAAAAGAGAATTGGAAGAATATATAGATACGGACAAATATCAGATTCTTCTTAAGCCGCACCAGGTTGTATATAAAGAGTTGGTAAAATCAGGTATGTTTAGCAATTCCTTAATTCCTGCTTTTATTGACACAAACGAACTTTTGTCTATTACTGATATTTTAATATCAGATTATTCAAGTATATTTTTTGATTTTTTAGCAAGCGACAAACCAGTGTTATTTTACATTCCTGACTTAGAAGAATATAAAAATTATCGTGGTTTATACATGGAACCTGACAAGCTTCCCGGACCTGCATTAACATCTGTTAAGGAAATTGGAAATTCTATTAACAATTTGGGTGAAGTTATTAATAAATATAAAGATAGTTATTCACAAGCCAAGAATTTTGCATGTCCATACGATGATGGCAATGTTTCTTCAAGAATTGTTGACATTGTTTTTAGAGGAAATACTTCTGATTCAAATGGTAATCCATACCGCATTATTAAATGTGAAAATACAAAGAAGAAATTATTATTCTTTGGCGGCGGACTTCGCATGAACGGAATTTCCACTGCTCTTAGAACAATGCTTGATTTCATCGATTATGATAAATATGACGTAACAGTTTATGCCGGCAATTTAAAATTTGCTGACAGTAAGGATATGATTTGTACATTTAATGATAAAGCCAGAATTTTTGCCAGAGTATCATATACTCCCGCCACATTTGGCGAGCAGATTCGAAATGACTTTTTAAGAGTTTTTGGATTTAATTTTCCTTTAATGAAGAAAATTTACCCAAAAGCAATGTATGACAGAGAATTTATTCGTTGTTTTGGCACAAGTGATTTCGACGCAGTAATTGATTACTCAGGATATGGTTCATTTTATTCAATTTTGCTTTTAAGTGCAAAAAATGCTAAGAAGCTTATTTGGCAACACAATGATTTATTAACAGATAAGAATAAAATCGTTAATCACAAAAAACCTCACAGCAGAGAACTTAGGGTTGTTTTTTCAACTTATCAGTTTTATGACAAAATTGTAGGCTGTTCAGAGGCAACGATGAAAGTTAATTTAGAAAAAATCGGATATAATGAGTTAAAGGATAAATGTTGCTTTGTAAGAAATGCTGCTAATTTTGAACGTGTAATAAACGGTTCTAAAGAATCCTATACAGCCGAATCTGCAGATGAAGCAGGTTTTCCTGATTTATTAAATAAAGACCTAATTTCATTTGTAAACATGGGCCGTCTTTCACCTGAGAAAAATCAGGCTGCATTAATAAAGGCATTTGCAAAAGCTTATGATGCAAATAAGAATTTAAGATTGTATATTATTGGCGATGGTGCCCTTATGGGTGAACTTAAAGGTCTCGTTCATAGTTTAAATCTGGACGGCAAAGTTATTTTAACAGGAAATTTGGATAATCCATTTATGCTTATGAAGGAATGTAGTTGTTTCATTCTTCCATCACTTCATGAAGGTCAACCTGTTTCCTTGTTGGAAGCACGTTTGTTAAAACTTCCAATAATTATGTCAAATTTCAGTTCCGCAGCTTCTTCATTATTTGACAACGGACAACTTGTAATTGGCAATTCTGTTGATGATATTTACAACGGATTAATTGCTTTTATAAATAATGAAGTTCCTACTTGCGAATTTGAATACGCCGATTATAATAATATTACAATCAAACAATTTGAAGATATTATTAATGAATAATTAATCTCTATCAAAAACATTATTTATAATTTTAAGAAAGGAATCGCCATATGAAATATACTGCTAATGCTCCGCAAGGTTTTAAGTATAAATTAAAACGTACAGTAAAAAAAATTGTTCAGCCTTTTCGTATATCCGAAAAAGATAAGGGCAAGTTACTTTATAACAAATTTCTTTCTATGCCGGTTAATGACAAATTTATTTTTTATGAAGCATTTGCCGGGCTAGGAATTTTGGACAACCCGAGAGCTATTTTTAAATATTTGTTAAATCAGGAGGATTTTAAATCATACACTCATATATGGTCTGTTGAAAATCCGGAACTTGCCGCAGATAATATTTCTGAATTTTCATCTTTAGATAACGTTATTATTGTAAAGCGTGAATCTGAGGATTATTACAAATATTTGGCAACAAGCAAGTATTTAATAAATAACTCAACTTTTGGATATTATTTTGAAAAGCGAAACAGCCAGGTTTATATTAATACATGGCATGGTGTTCCTACAAAATATATGGGATACGAGCATACTGCTGAAAGAGTGGAAAATGCCCGAGGTCCTGCACGTAATTTTCTTCTTGCAGACTATTTAGTTTCTGCAAATCAGTTTATGACTGAGGTTATGTATAAACGTGCTTACAAATTAGACGGACTGTTTCAGGGAAAAATTCTTGAATTAGGTCATCCGAGAAGTGATGCAATCATTAATCCTAATACTTTAGATGTTCACAGAAAACTTAACACTGCAGGCATTCACACTGATAAAAAGATTATTTTATATGCCCCTACATGGAAAGGCACTTTATATAATAATTTAGATTATAACGTAGAGGATTTTAAAAAGACCGTTGCCAAATTATCCGAAAATATTGACACTGAGCACTATCGTATTTATCTTCGTGTTCACTATTTCCTTTATAAGATTTTGGCAAATGACCCTGAATTAAGACCTATGTTAATTCCATTTACAATTGATACTAATGAATTATTATCTGTTGTTGATGTTTTAATATCTGATTATTCAAGTATATTCTTTGACTTTCTGGCAACTAAGAAACCTATTCTTTTCTACGTTCCGGATTTAGAAGAATATCAGTCAGGTCGTGGTTTATATGTTCCTGTCAGCAGACTTCCGGGATATGTGTCCTCCAATATAAATGACATTTCCATTACTCTTGGAAATATTTGTACATCGGAACTTGTTAATCCGATTCGCGAAAAGTATTTGGAACGTTACTCTAAACTTCATGAGGACATGTCGCAATGGTGTATTTATAACGATGATGGCAATTCCTGCAAACGTTTAGTGGATGTAGTGTTTAGAAGAGAACCTGTTTCTGAACTTGAAGGAAACGGTGTGTATTCTGTTATCAATGGCTTAGAGGCTCATAAAGAAAAGATTTTAATATGCGTAAATACTAATTATAACGATATGACATTTTATGAAAATCTTCGTAAGAAATTGGAATCATACGAATATAGAACAACTGATGTTACAATACTTACTACTTCCTTTACTGACACTAAATATAAAGTATATTTTAACAACAATATTCCGAAAGAAGTCCGTGTACTTGTATGGTATGCACTTCCTTATGTGACAAAATATAACCAGAAATTTTTCAAACGTGAAATCAAGCGTTCTTTAGGAAATGTGCGTTTTGACGAAGTCTTAATGGAAGGTACATTAACTGAATATTGGGCTGAATTTGGAAATGCAATAAAGAAATTGTAGGATATTTTTAATTCAATAAAAAATACGGATGATATTTAACTTATTTATATCATCCGTATTTTAGTTTACATAATTAATTATATTGTCATAATCCTCTAACAAATCTTCTATTATTTTAATTTGACTTGTAAGGAAATTACTGCATCCTGTTCTCTAGATGCATTATTCAAATTTTATTTTACTTCAAATTTTTCTGATATTTGCAATTTCTCTCCTGTCTCCATTATTTTGCAATTAAATGTTATTCTATATGTTCCAGAACTTGCAATATTATATATATTGATGGGTTTATTAATTGTATAATTTTTACCGGCAGCAACATATACATATGGAGATGAACTTACAATCGCCTCTTTTAATCCTACACTCTTCCACTGATTATTCTCGAGTTTTTCTATTATTCCATTTGTATTAATTTGTAATAATTTATCTGAAGTATTATTAATTACAGTATTTATATGTTCATCCTGTTTATTCACTGTTGCTTTTACAGTCTTTGTATTAGCATCTACTGTATTTTTCTTTACAACTACTGTTATTTTCTTTACCTCTTTGTCCTTTATTAATTTAACTTTAACTGTTCCTTTTTTTATTGCCTTTATCGTTCCATTTTTTACAACTTTCACAACTTTTCTATCTGAAACTTTAATTTTAAATTTCTTCCACCCTGTATTTGTAACTTTGGCTTTTGTTCCTTTTTTCATTACAATTTTCCTACAATCTGAAGCATTGTAATTAATTGTCGATGCTTCAACAGGAATTGCCAATACAGATATTGCCAAGATAGTTATTATAAATAGTTTTGTTTTATTCACAATATACCTCCACTAGTTTTAGTTATATTTTATTAATGCTATTGATATTTTACACTTTAAGTAATTGCAGTTTAATAAAATGCTGATATCCAATTGTTAAATATTAATCCATTACCGTCATTATAATAAAAATCTGTACCTTCCTCATAATCTAAAACAGAAACTGGTATATGATTTACCACATATAAGCCACTATTTGCATAATTAGGATCCATATAAACGTAATAATATTTTCTTAAATCTGTTCTATAATAGCACCCACACAATACAACTGAATGTCCCACTGTCAAAGACTGTCCATCTGGCGAATAAAAGAAATTACACATAATTGGATTTCTACTACCTAATTTCTGCATAATTGTATTAAATGACACTCTATGTGAAACATATGTCATAGGCACACCATATAAATTCCACATCCTTTGTATCCAATCATCTGTTCCAATTGGTGTTGCTCCATAGGCATTTTTTAAGGAATTATACACATTTTTTGTGGTAAAATTCGTATTCAATTTAAAATCTATAATACTTGCTCCAGCTGCCGCCCAGCAGATTCCACCATTTATATTATAATTTTGTCTAAACGATACATCATTCATATAATATAATATTTTATTTGAAGTACTCGATATTTGGCTTGGTGTTCTATAATGAGAACCCACTGTTACATTTTTCGCATTATATCCTTTTGTTTGAATAACTTTATCTACTTCACCATCAATTTTATCACTCTGTATTTCTATATTTTCACTTTCGTCAATAACTTTAATTTTTTTAGCATTCGTATATTCACTTTCACTTTTTTTAGTTTTTCCTGCATCTTTTCCTGATATATGTTCTTCTATATCTCCATGAACAATAGACAAACCATCTTCATTTGATTTTACTAGAATTTTTTCATTGTCTGGAATATACTTGTCAAAATTGCCATACAAAAAAGCTGTTACTTTTTCGCCATCTATTTCCGAAACATTAACCGCTCCAATTTTTTTACCATTCACAGCAACAAAAAATATACTTTGTTCCTTACTATTTTCTAACATAAATTTTTGACTCACACCAATTTCATCGGAATTTGTATAGCCTAATCCTGCTAAATAATCTTCTAATTCATTAATCACAAACTCTCTTATCGTATTGCTATTAGAATTTTTTGTTTCTGCATACACCCCCATTTGTCCCCAAACAATGATATCTAATACTACTATCCAAAAAATTACTGCTTTTCTTATCTTATCCATAATAAACCTCCTACAAATTAATTTTATTTGACTAGTCTATTATTTATATACTCTATCCAAGTATAAACATCAATATAATTGGCTATTTTTACGTTTTTAGGTCAATTTTTGTATTTATATCTATCTTATTAACTTTGTACTATTAATATTGTCTTAATTTCATGCTTTTCCCATCTAATGTAATTTATTGTAAATACCTATTATTTTTTTGCTATTTCATTTATTTTTTTGTTTTACATTTTCATATCTCGACTAACTATCTCTTCTTCATATTTATATTTTGAACTAAAATTGAATCTTTATTAAAAACATTAAACGAAATATATTCCCTCAAAAATTAATTCTATTTTTTCAATTTCAACATACATTATCGACGCCATAATTCCATTACTCAAATTTGACATTAATATATAATACTTTAATATTTGAAAATCTATTTTTCGTCTTAAGTTTAAAACATAATTTCTAAGCCTCATAAAAATATATATGTAACATAACCTCAATATAATCATAATTATAAAATGCTTCTCTTTACACTCTATACTTCTAAACATTTCACTAGACGATGCTGAAATTATGATTGCAAACATATTATAAAGTTAATCAAATTATTAAACATTACTTTTTCCACTATTTTATATTTTATTTTTCTAAGTATTTAGCAAAATTTGTTCTGAACTCTTGTATTTTTGATCTCGAAATTGTCAATTTTTCTCCATTTGGAAATTCCAATTCATTTGCTCCATTTATTTTAATATATTTTAAATTCACAATATAACTATTATGTGCATAACTAAATCCGAATTCTTTTATTCTATTATAAATGTCAATCATTCTTTCGTCACATATAAAACAATCAGTTTCTAATTGTTCCACTATCTTACTTGTATGTATAACACTTCCTCTTTTTGCAATAGAAATATAATAAATTTTATCAATACTAATTTTAAACTTAATACAATTGTAATGTACTTCTATTTTTTTTTCATTTTTTTTCATATAGTTAATTATTTCTCTGACTTCTTTAACCATCTTTTCTCTGCTGTATTCTTTTAGTAAATATCTAAAAGGCATTGTTTTAAAAGAAATTGGATTTGGTTCATATATTCCAGAACAAAACACAAGAATTGTATCTTTGTAAATTTCTCTTATTTTAAACGCTAGGTCATAACTTTTCATGTTTTTTAATTCGACACTTAATATAATTAAAGAATATTCTATATTTTTTTTTAATGCATTTATAAATAATTCTCCTGACTCGTATTCATAATATTCTGTATTATTATAATTCATCCCCAGTTCTATGATTATTTTTTTAATATAATCAATGAATTCTTTATCATCATCACAAATTGCTATTCTATACATAAACATCTCCCATTTATTATTTTATATTTTTTCACTTTTTTCGCATATATATTTGTCTTATTTTAATACATTAAATATTTTATCATAATAATCGGTGCAAAAAATTTTTTTGCGTAACTTGTATCTTTTTTTGCATAACTTGTATTTTTTGTAATTACATACGCTACATAACACAAAAATAGTTAGCCATTCAGTTCGATTCCGCTTCGCTCTAACATCACTGTGGCTAAGCGCCACATGCCTTGCATTACTAGTTAGCCATTCAGTTCGATTCCGCTCCGCTCCATCTCACTGTGGCTAAGCGCCACATAACACAAAAAAACCAAAAGAACCATTTTATGCAAGCATAATGGTTCTTTTGGTTTTTTGTGTTGAATGGCTAACTAGTTTCCAAATACAGCTTTTACGACTCTTTCGGCTGCATGTCCATCGTCTATGCAACAGAATCTGTCATAAAATTCTGCGTATTTGTCTTTGTATTCTTCTGTTACTTTATCTATATTTTTAATTGCTTCCACAACTTCATCGTTTGTCTGAAGTATTGGTCCCGGAAGTTCTTTTTCTACGTCAAGATAGAATCCTCTGAGTACATCTCTGTATTTTTCCAAATCATACATGTAATAAAGAATTGGTCTCTTTAAGTTCGCATAATCAAAGAATACAGATGAATAGTCTGTCATACAAATATCTGAAATCATGTATAACTCAGTTATGTCATCATAATCACTTCCGTTATATACAAATCCCGGATATTTAGATAAGTCGAGTTGGTCTACAATCCAATAATGCATTCTAAGAAGCACTACATATTCGTCTGAAAATTCTTTCTTTAATCTGTCCAAATCGAGGGCAAGTTCAAATTTATATTCACCTGCATCATAGTAATTATCATCACGCCATGTTGGTGCATATAAAAGTACCTTCTTGTCTAAAGGAATTCCAAGTTTTTCCTTGATAGCCTTTGAGCGTTCCTCTAAATCCTCTGCGTAAAGAGGGTCATTTGCAGGATAACCTGCTTCAAGGATTTTTTCTTTATCAAATCTAAAGCAGCTTTGGAATTTTTCTGTTGAAAATGGATTGTCTGACAATAAATAATCCCATCCTCTTGACTGCTTATATACAATGTTTTTGTAATGTGGATTAGCCGCATGTACATCATCCATATCAAATACAAGTCTCTTTAAAGGTGTTCCATGCCATGTTTCAAGCATTATCTGCCCTTCTTTTCTAGGAAGCCATGTTGGCTGTCTCATATTGTTAACCCAGTATTTAGAACGTGTCATATAGTAAAAATATCTTAATCCAAATCTTTTTACAGTTGTATGTTTTCCATCAATCTTAATACCTTTTTTATCTACAATCCAAATGTATTTATATTTGTCACCGTAAACTTTCTGCATATACTGATATACATACTTAGGCTGTCCTGAATAATTTCTTCCTACAAAACTTTCAAATGTTACCCAGTTTTCCTTCATGCTCATTTTATAGAAAATATGAAGGTTTACAGCTCTTAAGAACTGTCTCTTATTTGTAAGCATTTTTCCAAGTTTTTTCTTAATCAAAATAATATTTGTCCAGCGCTTCATTGCTTTTAAATTATTTTTTCTAACCTTGCTTATCAATACCTTATGTAAAAATGGCATTGTAACAAGTGATTTTTTATCTGTCTTTGCAATAGCTGTCTGGAATGGCACAAGTCTTTCATTATCCCACTTAGGATCTTTATCCCAATGGAATCTTGGAGCATAAAATCTGACAAAATATTTGCAGATTATCTCTTCCATATGTGCTTTTATCTTTTCATTATCTTTTGCATATTCAATAGCGAGATTATAACTTGCTATGTAATGCTGCTCTCTATTTTCATCTACAATCTGATTAATTGAAGGATTATCCTCTTTATCATTATGATAACGCTTTACATAAATTGCATTTTCATCACATTTATAATTTTTTACACAACACATAACCTTTGTAAAGAAAGGTGCGTCAGCATAATACAACTGATTTTCGTCAAATCTTATATCGTTATCATCTAAGAAACTTTTTCTGTAAAGCATTCCAAGTACTGTTACTGTTTTTAATCTGTTGTACATGTTATATCTGTATTGGAAAATATCATTGTAAGTATATATCTGTTTCTTATCTTCGCTGTCGTTATCTTCATTTTCACCTTTTTGCTCTTCGTTGAAAGCTTTTTTCTGGAACCATGTATACATAATATCTCCATATGCAACATCATCCTCAGGTGTCATTAATTTTACTAATTTTCCAATTGTATCGCCGTCAAGATAATCATCTCCATCAAGGAAATAAACAAATTCCCCTGTTGCCTTTTCAAGTCCTAAATTTCTAGCTGCGGAAACACCATGTTTTCCTTCTAATCTGAATAATTTAATCTTTGCGCTTTCTTTGTATTTTTCGATTACTTCAGACGGATCATCTTCATTTCCATCTACAACAAGGATTGTCTCATAATCCTGAAATTCCTGCTCTGAAATACTTTCAAGACAATCTTCCAAATATGCCAATCCTTTTTTGTGTGTAACAATAATGCTTACCATTACTTTGCTCCTTTGAACCTTATTTCTTGTTTAAATCCTTTTTAATCTGTGTTGTTGAAATGTCCGGTGTTCTTGGTAAATAAACAACTTCGCATAAATCCTTAAGGAAGTCAAATTTGCCTTTCCAGTCATCTCCCATTACGAAAGTATCAATATTATACTTTTGTACATCAGATCTCTTCTGGTCCCAATTTTCTTCTGGAACTACTAAGTCTACATATCTGATTGCTTCCAACATTTTCTTTCTGTCTTCATATGAAAAATAGCATTTTTTCTGTTTTTCATTCCAGTTAAATTCATCTGTTGAAAGAACAACTACTAAATAGTCTCCTAATTCCTTAGCTCTTCTTAATAAATTGATATGACCATAATGCAACAAATCAAATGTTCCATAAGTAATTACTCTTTTCATTGGTTAATCTCCTTTAATTTATAATTTTTTCCAATGCTCTCCTGCTGGAATCACTTCCATCAAGATAATTAAATTTATTATTAAATTGCAGATATTTATTATCTACATTAAAATCGTTTAATGACCCTTCTATTGCATCTGCGAGTTCATTCTCATCTCTTACAATTCTGCCGGGTAGTTCATTTACATCTATATAAAAATCCCTAAGCTCATTCTTATATTCTTCATAATCATACATATAGAATATAATAGGTCTTTTAAGATTTGCATAGTCAAAAAATACTGAAGAATAGTCTGTTATAAGTATATCACTGATTACATACAATTCATTAACATCTTCTACATTTGACACATCATACACAAATCCTGCATATTTTGAGAAATCAATTCTTCCCGAAATAAAATAATGAGCCCTAAATAATATAACGCAATTTTCTCCAAATTTATCTCTCATTTTATCAAAATTCATAAAATTCTGAATTTTAAAACCATCTTTTGCACTATATTTGTTATCTCTAAATGTTGGTGCATATAAAATAACTTTTTTATCCATTGGAATATTAAGTTTTAATTTTATATTTTTGCATTCATCATCAGTAAATTTAAACAAATAATCATTTCTCGGATAACCTACAGTTAACACTGCATCTTCTTTTCCAAATTTCTTCAAATCAAATGCTGAAATAAACTTTTCTGTACAGTATTGTGACGGAGAAATCATATATGTAATTTTTTCAGCCTCTCCATCGTAAATTTTTTGAATATTTTCATATTTAGTCATTGCATTTCCTGTACATGTAATGTCGCATCCTATTTTTTTGAGAGGTGTTCCATGCCATGTCTGGACGAAAACATGTTTTTTGCCCGGTTTCAAAAATAACCTTGTATTTGAATTAACTATCCAATACTTTGCTTTTGTCAACGCCTTATAATATGAGTAACTTTCAAATTTAACAAGTTGAGTATTTTTTTTATTACTAAAATCTTCTCTGTCTGTTTTTCTCAAACCCCAGAAAAATGAAAAATCTTTATATTTATCATCCTGCTGCATTTGCAAATACATTGCTTTTGGACTACAGGCAAAGCTTCTTCCCTGAAATGACTCAAAAAACACAGCCTTTTCATCAGTTTTTGTTGTGATTTTTGCAATAAAAAACAACATTCTTTTGTATAGAAGCATAATGCATCTCAACAAATCTTTTATTTTTTTCATGAGTTATGTCTCCTAAATACCTTAGCTACAACTCTTTCACAGCTTTTACCATCATTGTAGAAATTTATTTTTTTATTTAACTCTCTACGTTCTTTAGCGTATCTGTCATTTCCTTCTATTACATCTTCTATAAAACTTAGAACATCACCATAATTAGATATTTTATATCCTGGCATGTAATCATACGGATTTTCAAATACAAAACCTCTGTTTTTTTTGTACTCTTCTATGTCATCTACCGTAAATCCAATAGGTCTGTCTAACATCATAAAATCAAAATAAACTGATGAATAATCTGTTATAAGTGCGTCTGCTGCTCTAAGTAATGAATAAACTGTCATTTCAGATTTATTCAACTGTTCCTGTGTAACAAATTCTATATATGAATATTTTTTCATCTCACCTGACAATTTTTGAAGGGGATGAATCTTTACTATAAGCTTAGCATTTCTTAATTTTAGCATTTCATTTAATTCAAGTGCCTGCCTTTCAGTAAGCACCGGTGTTGGAAAATCTTTTTCCTCATTTCTGTAAGTTGGCAACCACAAAATAACTTTATCGGCACCTCTTCTTACAGCACCATCCATGATAGGATTTTCCTTGAACATTTCATCGTTTCTAGGTTGTCCTGTTATAATTACCTGTTTTTCATTGCAGTTAAAACTTTTCATCAAAATAGGATTAAATAATTCTGATGTAGAAACTATATCAGTAAAAAAATTATAATCTATTTTTTCTAACCCTGACTCCATGTTTCCTATCTTCTTTAACGGCATACCGTGCCACAAATTAACAACTGTCTGTTTTTTTGATGGCTTAATAGGATATTTGCCAAAGCAATAGAAAGCATATTTTGCCTTCATAAAATACTTAATGCCCTCTTTATTGTTTACAAATGTAACATTCTCAGGGGCATTGTCCTTATAGTCTTCATAATCATTTATGCTTACTACAAACTTATAGCCCATATTGAATTTTTCCTCAATGAGGTAATCATACATAGCTTTAACATTGTCCCTAAATCCTAAATTAGAATAAAAGAATATAAGCCTGCTATCCTTTGCAGTAAATTTATTTAATATTGTTAAGGGCTTAAAAAAAAGCCTTAATACATTCTTGTTCATTTTCTCATTACCTTACTTGCGTAAAAGTTTTGCATATATGAATTTTCTAACTTTATATGGGACTATACTCACAATACTTCTTGCTACCGTATCACCTATAAATTGCCCTGTTGTTATAAATCCAATATCTTTTAAATGCTTTTTAAATTTATATATATAGGATATATATTTTAATCCTCCACGGCGTTTGTACATTCCTTCGCCTGCTCTCATATACAGCACCGGTTCCTTTACATTATATCCTATGCATCCGTCATTTAACATTGTTGCCCATAAATTATAATCCTCAAAATATGTATAATCTTCGTACAATCCTGATTTTAAAACTGAACTTTTTTTATACATAACTGCCGGATGATTAAATGGGCTTCTTTTTTTTGCAAATTCAATAATCTGCTCTTTTTTTTCAGGAAGCTCTCTTTTGGCAGTCGGCTTATCTACGCTTTCATCAAATTCCACAATAGTTCCGCTAAGAATATCTGCTCTATTTGCTTCCATTGCTTCTAACTGGCGTTCCATTCGGTCCGGCATACTGATGTCATCGCTATCCATTCTTGCAATAATTTCGTTACTGCACTGCTCAATACCTTTATTTAATGCCTTTGCCAGTCCCATATTTTTTTTAAGAGTAACTATTTTAAATACACCCGGGTATTCTTCCACATACTCTTTTATTGTATTATCCAGTTTTTCTGTTAAAGGGCCATCTTTTACAATAATAAATTCATTTGTTTTTACAGTTTGATTTAAAATACTGTCTATGGCCTCTCTTAAGTTTTCTGCCTGTTCCTTATAATAAACAGACATTAAAACAGAATAATTTTCCAAAGTTATAACCCTGCCTTTATTTTTTCAATACATCTTTAGTTATTGTCGCTGTCTTCTGATTCTTTTCAACACCTTCTGTATTATCTTTCATAAACATAATCTTAAATGTCATAAGAATAAGTTTAATATCAAGCCAAAAACTATAATGTTCTATATAATATAAATCTAATTTCAATTTATCATATGGTGTAGTATTATATTTTCCATAAACCTGAGCAAATCCTGTAAGTCCGGCTTTAACCTTAAGTCTAAATGAAAATTCAGGAATACTTTCCAAATACTTTTCAGCAATTTCCGGTCTTTCCGGTCTTGGTCCTACAATAGACATTGTTCCTAATAATATATTAAATACCTGTGGAAGTTCATCTAAATGAGAAGCTCTAAGTACTCTTCCGATTGGAGTAATTCTGTCATCTTCCTTAGCCGCCAATCTTGCTCCGTCTTTTTCACTATCTACTTTCATACTTCTAAATTTAAATATCTTAAATTTCTTTCCATCCAAAGTAAGTCTTTCCTGAGTATAAAATACAGGACCTCTGTCGTATACCAAATCACAGATTGCCACAATAATTGTCAAAATGATTGTTGGAATACAAAGTATAAGTGAAATAACAATATCAAAAATTCTCTTGATTACTGTCTGTTCCCATTTTAAAGCCTTGCTCTTGGTAATAAGTAATGGTGAATCAAATATATTATTTGTTTCGGCACCCATTAAAATAATGTCTGATAATTTAGGTGTTACATATACCCTTTTTCCGCATCCATAACAATATTTTAATATTTCATTTCTACTCTGTGCCGGTATATCACAAAGCAATACTGCTTCATGCTTTCTTATTGCCTTATATACATTCTCGTTGCCTTCATCTATATGAATTGATGCCTTAATGTCATATTTGTCTTTACGGGAGTTCATTTTCTTTACTAACCCCTCAGAATCTCTATCACAATATACAAGCAACAAATCTCTTGGTGGATATAACCATCTGTAGACTAATTTTGCAAAGCAGCTCCAAATTAATGCACATAAAAGATTGTCAAAGCTCATTCCTAAAATAGGAGCTACATTAACCATCTTTAATGAAAGCATTGAAATCTGCAAATACATTACCACATTAACAAATCCGAATGATAAAATCTGAGAAAATACCATATCCCCAAATCTTAATCTGCTTATTTGAAATGCTCCATAAACGTTTGCAAACACGCCAAACAATAATGCATATAAAAAAACAATTACGATATGTCCTTTAAAGAAGAACATTCTTGTTAAACCTTCACTATAATAAGTGTCCCAAAAATGCCAGAACGTATAAGTCTGCGCTACAATTATTATTGCCTGAAGCAACAATATAATACATCTTCTAAACGCACTTGATTCCCTCATAACTACTCCTGTCCGTTTAAACTACTACTATTTATTAGTGTACATAATTCTATTAATTTTATCAAAGCCTATAATGTTTGTCAATTAATGCCATATTTGTGAACTTTTTAAAATTTTCTTAATTATTGACATCATCGCCTTCATTAGTTTGTTTTTTTTTATTCAATATAGTATAATTACACAGCAAGTACGCTTGTATTTAATTACAGGCTGATTTTTCTCATTTATTTTGGAGGTACATATGAGCAAATCAAGAAATGAATATAAATCTGTATATGGTAAAGATTTTAATTCAGATTATTCAGATTCAGGAAAGAAAAAGAATCCAAATAAAGTTAGTACAATATTTGGAATTATATTATCAATATTACAATTAGTTACTTCAGTCTTTTTAATGATTAAACTGGTAACTATCAACATTTTAACAATGCCACTTACAATTGGTCTTGGCGTTGTTCTTGGAATATTCTTCTTAATTACAATTATATTTGCAACAAGGGGAACTATTTTAAGACGTATAGGTAAGATACTTTCTATTATAGTTATTATTATTTGTCTTTTAGGTACATATTTTGTTGCACCTTTAACAAAAATTATTGATACTAAAGGGGCTGCCGTTTCTGAAGACCCATTTGTTGTGTATGTTTCAGCAAGTGATACTTTTGGCGAATTAACTGACTCTAATTCAAATGGTCGTTCAGACACAAATATTTTAGCTATTGTTAATCCTAAAACAAATACAGTTGCTTTAATTTCAACACCTAGAGATTATTATGTGGAAATTCAGGCAGGTAAAAATATTGCTGCAAATTCATACGATAAACTTACTCACTGTGGTTTATACGGAAGTGGTGAACCGGCAGAACCAACAAGTCCTAGTGAATGGGGTTGGGGACAGGAAGTGACATGGAAGCCGGGTTATCAGGTTTTAATGAACACATTATCTAATTTATACGGAATACAGATTAATGGTAAAACTTTAACAACTGACAGTCCTGAATATCATTATCTCAGATTAAACTTTACAGGATTTTCTGAATTGATTGATGAATTAGGTGGAATAACTGTTAATGTTGAAGAAGGTTTCAGCACATATACTTATGCAAACTACACTGATAAAGATATGCAGACTAATAAATCAAAACGTAAGAAATATACTTTTACTAAAGGTAAAATGAAAATGGATGGAGCAACAGCTCTTACATATGCACGTGAGCGTCATTCATTTGCAAGTGGTGATGTTCAGCGTAACAAAAATCAGATTTCAGTTATAAAAGCAATGACTGATAAAATGCTTTCAGTTTCAACTTTAACTAATTACAATAAAATTATTAATGCAATCGGTTCAAGTTTTACGACTGACATGGATTTAGGTTCTTTAGCAAATCTTCAATTAAAGAAACAGTTAAGTGCCGGTTACAATGGCTGGAACATTGTTTCATACAGTGTTAGTGGTTTAAATGACGGCTATAAACAGTGTACTTGGAACGGACAGAATCTATCTGTTTTGTCAATTGATGAAACTTCTGTTGCCAATGCTTCTTCTATCATAGAAAAAGTTTTAGGTGGAGAAGATTACGAAACTGTTCAGGCTTATGTAGACAGCTTGAATGCAGATAAAAAATAAAATTATATGTTGTTATATTACGACACTCATGGGGTCAAAATGTGATTTTGGCCCCAAAATTATGATTATAAATCAGGAAACAATTTAAGTTTTGTTAAACTAAAATTAACAAAGTTTATTAACTGTTTTCTACGATTATCCACCAACCATTAGGCGGAGTCATTACATATTATGCAAGGAGATGTATTATTATGAAAAAGATTATTCTTACAGGCGGTGGTACAGCAGGACATGTAACACCAAATATAGCATTAGTTCCTAAATTAAAAGAAGCCGGTTTTGACATTAAATATATCGGGTCTTATAACGGAATGGAAAAACAATTAGTCGAAAAAGAAGGTCTAAACTACGTAGGAATTTCTTCAGGTAAGTTAAGAAGATATTTCAGTTGGCAAAACTTTACTGATCCTTTCCGTGTAATTAAGGGATATTTTGAAGCTAGAAAAATTATTAAGAAATATAAACCGGACGTTGTATTTTCTAAAGGCGGATTTGTAACTGTTCCTGTTGTTATGGCAGCAAGTGCTTACAAAATTCCAACAATTATTCATGAGTCCGACATGACTCCCGGTTTAGCAAATAAAATAGCAATGCGTTACGCAACTAAGGTATGCCACACATTTCCTGAAACAGCTAAATTTCTTGGAGATAAAGCAGTATTTACAGGTTCTCCATTAAGAGAAGAATTGTTTAAAGGAAACAAAGTTAATGCTCTTAATATGTGTTCATTTACTACTGACAAACCTGTTTTATTAGTCGTAGGTGGAAGTCTTGGTGCCAAAAAAGTTAACGATGCAATTCGTGCTGCTTTACCACAATTACTTGAACATTTTCAGGTTGCTCACCTTTGCGGCAAAGGTAAACTTGACGAAAGCCTTGTAGGCACAAAAGGTTATGCACAATTTGAATACATAAGTGATGAAATGAAAGATTTCTTTGCTATGGCAGATATTATTGTATCCCGTGCCGGTTCAAATTCAATTTGCGAAATTGCAGCACTTAACAAACCAAGTGTTTTAATTCCATTGTCTGCAAATGCAAGTCGTGGCGACCAGATTTTAAATGCAAAATCATTTGAGAAGCAGGGATTCTGTGAAGTAATAGACGAAGATACAATGACAACTGATGTTCTTTTAGATACAATTAAGAAAGTTTATGACAACCGTGCTGATTACATTGAATCAATGCGTGTTTCCGGACTTTCTAATGGTGTAGACACTATTATTTCGTTAATCAAGGACGTTACTTTATAAATTAAAATACCAAATTTAAAAAGGCTTTCACCCACATGAGTTTGCTCATAAGTGGGTGAAAGCCTTTTAATTCTGACATCATTATAATAAATCTTTTGCCTTGTTTATAATTTCATCGACAACAGCCTGGTCAACTTCATTTTGAACCCATTTGATATTTGCTGTATCGCCTTTATATCTTGGAATTATATGCATATGGAAATGGAATACAGTCTGACCTGCAATTTCACCATTATTCTGCAAAATATTAACTCCTTCACATCCTGTAACTTCTTTTAATACAGTTGCTATTTTTTTAGCGAGTACAAATACTTTTGAAGCTGTTTCTTCTGAAAGTTCAAATACGTTTGCCGCATGCTCTTTTGGCAAAATAAGAACGTGTCCCTTTGTTGCAGGACTGGCATCAAAAATAACTCTAAAATCATCATCTTCATAAAGTGTATTTGTTTCAAATACGCCATTTGCTAATTTGCAAAAAATACAATCATCATTTACCATTGTCTTACACCTCTGTCTTTCTTTTATTTATGCAAAGGATTATTGCAAGCACTGCTCCGGCTATAAATCCACCTATATGTGCTACAAAATCCACTGTTTCCTGAAAACTTCCAAATATAAGAAGGAAAACAACAAATGCTATTCTTCCTATGCTGAATTTTCTTCCATCATCACGATTCATAATTATGAACACAATAAACGCTCCAAATATACCATATATTGCTCCTGAAGCTCCTGCGCTTACCGCATAATCCGCTATATAATAGTGATACACAACAGATGCTATACTTGCACAAAGTCCACTTACTAAGTAAATTCCTGCAAAATGTCTTTTTCCAATTTTAGTTTCCAATTCATTTCCTAAAACAGCCAACATAAACATATTATTAAGTAAGTGCTCTGCTCCAAAATGCAGAAACATAGATGTGAAAAGCCTGTAAAACTGACCATTCATAAGCACATCTTCATAATTGCTTGCGCCTATCTTTATCATATAATCAACATCTTCCGTGTTTCCAAATATTTGAGCAATTATAAATACAATTATATTTATCGCTACCAATAAAATTGTTATTATCGGAATCTTTTTCTTCTGTCTAAAATGGTCTGTTATGTCTACAATTTCTCCATTATTATCTCTTACCTTAACCTCATTCCAGTCATATTCATATTTTCCATCTGAGATGTCAGTCTTTTCAAGTTCACTTTCTACAATACTTCTTAATCCTTCAAAATCATCCGGCTGGTTTTCATAGATTAACAACTTTTTTGTATTTAAATCAGCTATCCAGAATTTCATGCCATGTTGCTGAAACCATTCTACATTTTCTTTTCTATCGGTGATAATTATATAAAACGCTTCAAAGCTTTTTCCACCGGTCAATAGAATTTTATTTTCCACCTCTTTTGTAGATTCCACAACCTCTTCATAATTAAGTGCATTCAATCCCCAATTTTTAACTATGACACAAAATTTTGCTTCGCCATCTTTAAATCTAAACATGCAATCTGCGGTAACAGTATTTCCTGAAATATTTTGATATCCCATTTTCTCTAATGTATGCGTTATTGTATGCTGAATCATAGAAACTCCTTACACCAATTCTCTCTCTGCGCAATCAAGCGCTGCCTCTATTACCTTATCCATATCATAATATTTGTAATTTCCAAGTCTTCCACCAAAAATTACATTTTCTTCTTTATCTGCCAACTCTTTGTACTGTTCAAATAACTTTCCATTTGTTTCATCATTAATTGGATAATATGGTTCAATTCCCGGCTTCCATTCTGATGAATATTCTTTTGAAATAACCGTCTTTGGCTGATTTCCAAATTCAAAATGCTTGTGTTCAATAATTCTTGTGTAAGGTACTTCTCTTTCTGTATAGTTTACAACTGCATTCCCCTGATAATTATCAGTATCTAAAACTTCTGTTTCAAATCTTACAGTTCTATATTCAAGATGTCCTAATTTGAAATCAAAGTATTCATCAATCATACCTGTATATATTGTTTTTTCAGCAATATCAGGATGTAGTTTTTTAAATTCAAAGTAATCTACTCCAAGTTCTACCTGGCTTCCTTCTAACATTTTTTCAACAATTTCAGTATACCCACCAATAGGGATTCCCTGATATCTGTCGTTAAAATAATTATTGTCATAAATAAATCTAAGCGGAAGTCTCTTTATAATAAATGCCGGTAAATCCTTGCAATCTCTTCCCCACTGCTTTTCAGTGTATCCTTTTATTAATTTTTCATATACATCTGTTCCAACTAATGACAATGCCTGTTCCTCTAAATTCTTAGGCTCACTAATATTCAAATCCGCTTTCTGTTTTTCAATAATGGCCTTAGCTTCAGCCGGTGTTGCAATATTCCACAATTTACTGAATGTGTTCATATTAAATGGCAAATTATATAATTCATCTTTATATCTTGCCACAGGAGAATTTATGTAATTATTAAATTCTGCAAACTCATTAACATAGTTCCATATTTTCTTATTACTTGTATGAAAAATATGTGCACCATATTTATGAACATTAATATCTTCTATCTTTTCGCAATAAATATTTCCGGCAATATGGTTTCTTTTGTCGATTACAAGACACTTCTTCCCTGCCTTAGTTGCTTCATGGGCAAATACTGCTCCAAACAATCCTGCTCCTACTATTAAATAATCAAATTTCATTTTTCTTTCCTTTTCTTTTAATATATTTCTTTCAAATAATACCCTTGTTTGTATACTAATTTCCTAATATTACTTTTTTATTTTAACTCTTTCAAATACTCTTTAAATTTCAAACTTCTAAAGAACAATTATACAGCAGGTTAGGATATTAGTCGACAATTTTATCAGTGCAACTTTCCTATCTATTGAACCGCTGTTGTGCCTATGTTATACTATAAAGGTTGTATTTAGTACATTAGTACATAAACAACATAATACTATATGGAGATTAATATTATGAAAAAATTTTCGGAATTATTTATTAAGTACAAAGAAATTATTATGTACTTAATTATGGGTTTTGCAACTACTTTTATAAGCTGGGTTTCTTATTCAATTTTCACCTTCGTATTCTCAGCGTTCTCCGATGACACAAATGTATTACTTTCAAGTATTGTTTCATGGACAATTGCTGTTATATTTGCATATTTCACTAATAAAATATGGGTTTTTGAAAGTTACAGCTGGAAACCTTCTTTTGTCATTGCTGAATTTGGCAAATTTATTTCCGCTAGAATTTTCACCGGTATAATTGAGGTTTTTGGAACACCTCTCCTTGTAAAATTAGGTGTAAACGGAACAATTTTCGGTATAAAGGGAATGGTTAGCAAAGTTACAATAAGTGTTGTAGTTATTGTCTTAAATTACGTTTTAAGCAAACTTGTAATCTTTAAGAAAGAAGTTGAAAATTAAATACATATAAAAATGAGCATCAAAAGTGTATTTTATAATAATTTGATGGCAGGGTCAAAAGGTCTTTCACCCACTCATGATCAAGCTCATGTGGGCTTAAACCTTTTGACCTTGGCATCACAAATTTAATCTAATACACATTATGGTGCTCTTTTTTTACTCTTTGTTAAGCATTTGATAGCCCATGTTTATTTATTATCTACTTAAAAATGTTAATAATTTCGCAGGCTTCGTTTCAATTTAATATGTTTTTTCTTTTCAATTCTAAATTTTTTCATTTGCTCCCTAATGTAGGCAAATGTAGCATCCTCACCTTCACTGGCAAGCATTTTCAAAAGTTTTTCAATCTCATCCGATGTTTTTGGATGGATTGTTCTTTGACCATGTTTTGCATTAAAGTAATCTATAGGATCAGTTTCCTTATATAAACTTCCATTATAAATCTTACTTGCAGCAACTCTGTCACAAAACATTTCCACTACATAATTATAAGGCATTTCTACCGGATCATTTCTATGAGTAACATTGCTATAGTCCATCCAATACTCAAAATGATGTTTATTTCTTCCTTTATGATGTAACCATGCGACAGAATACCCTTTATCAATTCGTTCACCTTCATTAGGGCTTTTTGTACCTGTATAGTATTTAACTCCAGGTATAAATTCTGTTGGTGAATATTTTGACAAGTCATGTCTTAACCCCTGCCAAAGTATCCCTGCTTTCTTACAATGTTTTATAACCATATGCCTATGTTTCGTTATTGTTCTTAAATGTCCAAAAAAATTGTTAACCACGCTCATTATTTAGATTCTCCATCAAGATTAATTTTAGGCAGATTATCGATTGCACTGTTACTACTATTTTCTGACTCTTTATAATCAGAATGTACACCCATAGCCTTCCATTTGCCATTGTATTTTATGCAATCAACTATATACTTCTTTTCATCTCCTGTGCTTGTCATTAATTTTACATTAACTACGCAATAATCTTCTATGGAATTTTTATTATCTACTTCACTTCCATACAGTTCCTTAGCTTTATCCAGATCTCCATGATATTTTACTTCTGCGCCTTTAACCACGAGATCATAATCCATCTCCTTTAAAAGACTCTTTACATAGTTCTTTGCAGCGTTTGTTGGTTTATGAGTACTTAAACTTGTGGTCGACTGAATAACAGCTACCACAGCAATCACTATAATAGCAACTACGATAAGACCTATTAAAACAGTTATTCCATTTTTCTTAGTTTTATCTTTCTTTTTTGACATTTATTCACTCTCTTATTTTTTATTATTTTATATTTTACTTTTTACCTTTTATGGCTTTCTTTATTAAGCCTGGTAAATAAGTAATTGCTTTTCCAATTTTAAAACTCGTACTATTTTCAATTTCTGCAATTCTAGCTTTGAGTCTTGAAACCTGAGCTTTCAAATTTTCTTTTGCAATCTTTAATTTTTCATTCTTTTCCCTTAGTCTGTCATTTTTATCTTTAAGTCTGTCATTTTTCAATCTTAGCTGATATCTTGAATTCTTTAATTTTCTAACTTCATTTATTGCCCCCTGATACTCGCACACCATAAATTCTATTGCTGTACTTTCCTTCATTCTCTGATATCTGTTATAATCTTTTTCATTATAATAAAACTCTTTATCTTCAGGATAATTCCATTCCTTAAACACTTCATTTTTATACTTATTGTAAAGTACTTCATATGATTCAAATTTAGTCTGAACACTTAAGAAATAAAAGCATGCACGCATTGCCTTGTTAAGAAAACTCTGTCTTACTTTATCAAATCCTGCTTCATCTTTAATTCTATCATAAGTTTTTTTATAAGCCTCATATACACATAATGGGGTCTTAGAATTTCCACCAATAAGGCTTGTTGATAAATTAATTCTATACTGAATTACGCTTTCTTTAATGTAAGTAAATGTGTTTGCATAGAAAAAAGCTGTCATTACAAAATAGTTATCATTCGCCCTTTGTATCTGCTGAAATTCAAGATTATTATCAGTAATTAATTCCCTTTTAAACATTTTATTCCATGGAACATTTGTTGAAAAATTAAACAATACATCTTCAACATCCTCTTTAAAAAACGGAGTTTTTTCAGGAATCATATCATATTTAATGTATACATTATTCTTCAAAATCTTGCTGGTTTCATTATCATAGTAATCAGCCGGGCAAATACATATATCCGCATCGTCTTCTACTATTTTGTCATACATTTTTTCCAACGCTTCCGGAAGAAAAATATCATCTGCATCCCAAAATACTAAATATTTTCCTGATGATTCTCTGAATCCGTAATTTCTTGCAGCACCTGCAAAACTGTTTTGCTGATGCAATACTTTAACTCTATCATCTGTCTTACTTATTTCTTCAAGAATCTCTCTTGTTTTGTCAGTAGAACCATCATCTACAAATATTATTTCTATATCTTTAAGAGATTGTCCTAAAATATATTCTGCAGTCTGTCTAATAAAGGCTTCTGAATTATACACCGGCACAATTACCGATACTTTAACTTCTTTTTCCATTTCGTTATCCCTCCGTTTGAAATGATTTTTATCATTCGTGATTATAGCACACAGGCTATCTTTTGTCATTAAAACGAATATTTCTTAAGGAAATGTTAAGTTGTAAAATAATATGTATTCGTTTATATTTAACGTGTAAACATAAAATTTAAAATAAAATATAATACTATCGTTTTCATTTGTTCAAAATCAGAAGATTTTAATATGTTATATTTTATTTTACACTATAAATACGGAGGATTTATGAATAAAAAGCAATTTATTTTAGGTTGTGCACTTTCAATATTAATTATTGTTGCAGTAATATCTGGCACTGTAAAATTACTGGAACCTAAACATACAGAACCTGCTTATAGCACTGATGTTTCCAATGAACCTTCTAATAATTTAGCCGAATCTACTACTGAAGAGCCAACAACAACCAATACTTTTACAATTGATTTAAGTTTTATTGGAGATTGTCTTTGCGCAACAGATGAAAATACATATTATGCAAATTGTTTTAATGACGTTGCTGATGAAAAGAAGCCTAAATATTTTCTTTCTAAAGTCAGTAACATTTTCCTTAATGACGATTTTACAATGGCTGATTGCGAAAATGTTTATTCAGATAGCAAGAATTTAAAAGTACGTGATAAGGGACAATATGCTGACCCCGGAATGAGAGCTTTTTGGTTTAAATCTGCTGCAAAAAATGCCGCAATTCTTTCTGCCGGCGGAATTGACGGTGTTTCGATTTCAAATAATCACATTAATGACTATGGCGAGCAGGGACATTCTGATACTAAGGCCGCACTTGATGCAGCCAATGTAAAATGGGGCGAAGAAGGCTCTAATATTTATTTTTCAAAAAATGGATTTAATATTGCAATTCTTTGTGTATCTATGTACAACTCTTACGCTGTAGATTCAATTAAAGAACTGCTTACAGAAGCATCAGAAAATTCTGATTACCAGATTATATATTTTCACGGAGGAGAAGAAGCTATACATGTACCTGAATCATGGAAAAAACAGGCCTGCCACGATTTAATCAATGCCGGAGCTGATTTGATAATGGGCGACCATCCTCACGTGTTGCAGCCAATGGAAAAATATAAAGGAGTTACAATTATTTACTCTCTTGGTAATTTTATTTTCGGTGGTAACAGGCATCCTGAAAACAGGACAATTATTTACACACATAAGCTTACAATAACCGATGGAGTTTTATCTAATCAGTCCGGTAAAATTATTCCCTGTTATGTATACACAGGCGACACAAATAACTGGCAGCCTGACATTATAACTAATAAGGCACAAAAGAAAAAAGTTATTAAATTTATGAAAGGAAAAGCTGATTTGCCATATTAATTTTTGGCAATGCATGACTTCTTTAATTCTTTCATCATATATTCAACCTGCATTTTTACGATATCTATATCAGATATGCTATATAACATTCTGGCACCGGCTGCATCTTCTATTTCATTAAATGCAGCCTGCCCATTGTTAAATATAAAATCTATTGCAGCAAAATCCATTGGTAACATTTGTGTAATTGTGTCTACATATTTTCTTTCAGTCTCATTTAAATCATATAAAGAAACATTTCCGCCCAGGCTATAATTACTTTTAAAGCTTTTTTCTGAGGTTCTTAAAACTGCTGCCACCACTTTATTCCCTATTATATATACTCTTACATCTTTTCCTAAATCTGTACAGCATTGTTGTTTTACAAATTTATCATTTTCAATTTTTTTAATTGCAATCTCTTCATCGTCATTTGAATTAATCATAAATACCTGACTTCCACCATGACCACTACAACTTTTTAACACATAAGGATATGAAATCAAATTGTTATTAACATTTACACCACTTATTAACATTAGTTTTTCATATTCCGTTGGCATAAATGGTACTTTTCCCTTTAGGAATTTATATGTTAAGCCTTTATTGTTTGCAATTCTTGTTACTTCAGACGAATTGAATACCCTGATTCCGATTTTTTCATACTCTTTTGAAATTATATAATCCCTGCTTCTGTTTATTACAAAATCAGGTTTTCCTAACTCCATTTTATGTTCTTTATAAATTTTATCTGTCAGTACTAGTTTTATATCTACACCAAAATCTGCAAAGGCTTCTTTATGCATTTCAACATACATTTTATTTTTCTGTGCATCGTTTTTTTCATAAATCATGTAACCTGTCATAATTAACAACTCCAAACCAGACTTTGTATTATAATTTGCACTTATCTATAACATATTCAATAATTGTATCAGCAACATTTATGCCTGTGCAATCACATATATTCTTAAAGTGTGCATTGGAATTCACTTCGCAAAAAATCGGTTCATCATTTTCTCCAAACATCAAATCAACTCCTGCAAAATCTAATCCCAGTGCCCTGCACACGTTTAATGCCATATCCTGTTGTTTTTGTGTTGGATTATACTGTTCCATTTTTCCACCATTGGTTATATTCGCTCTAAAATCATCCTCGTTTAAACGCTTCATTGTCGCGACTACTTTATTTCCAACTACATTTAATCTCAAATCCTTACCTACTGAACTTTTTACAAATTCCTGCATTATGAATTCATTTCCATCTATTTTTTTTATTGTATCTATGGCTTCCTGATGATTGTTAACTTTATACACCTGTGCTCCAAACGAGCCTTTATTTGCTTTTATTATGAACGGAAATCCTAGGCTTCCTTCAACCTGCATTAAAAATGCATAATCTGAATATTCTTTTTCAAATGTCATTGGTGACATGAATGTTTTTGGCATCTTTATCTCTTCATTTTTTAAAGCAATAAATGTTAATGCTTTATCGTCGCAAACCTCAATTGCCCTTGCATTATTGAATACTTTTAATCCTGTTTTTTCCAATAATCTTGCTAATTTGTAATCCTTATCCCAAAATATTACAAAATCCGGCTTGTTATTCCAATCTACTTTCCCACTTTCTATTCCAAGAATTGATAGCAACCTGTCATTAGTCATTATTTTCAATTCACAATTCTGTTTTTTTGCTGCAATTACAAGCCATTGGTATATTTCATTAAATTTATCACTATTTAAATATCCGTTAACTACAAGCCATCCCTTCATTTTGTCCACCACCTCTTAATTATAATTTTGTACTATTATATCTTTTTTCTTATAAACGTAAAGAACGGTTAGGGCCCCCTTGCCTTAACCGTTCCGGACTGAAAAATATGTTAGTATACTTATGAACCCTAGGAGTGGTTCTATTTTACGATTCTTCGTAAAATCAAGTATTAGGTACTACGTGTTAAATTATATCAAATTTCTAAAATATATAAAGTATATTTTCAATGTTTTTATTGATATTTATTAATATTTTTCTTTTATTAAGCGATTTTATGTATATTTTTGTAAATAATCATATGAGATATTAATTTTCTATTGTGATTTTTTAATTTATTTACTATTATTAAAATAGATTTTTTTACTTAAGGAGGGTTTTATGTCCGATAATAATAACAACGATAATAAATATTCAGATGTTTCATCTGACAATATTTCAACAAACAATTCTAACAATAACACTTCTTCTAACAAGCATATTGCTGAAATTATTACTATTGCACTTTTAGCTATAGTTTTAATTTTCTTTGTTGTTCAATGTTCCCGAAATAAAAACGAGTCATCATCAACTTCAGGAACAATCGCTGCAAGTTCAAGTTACTCCGGCACTACTGTTCCACCTGTTGTTGTTCAGAATGAAAGCGGTGACCAGACAGAAATTGCGGATTCAGAAATTAATTTTAGAAACATTAGTTTTGCATCATCCATGGATGAAATCAAAGCATTAGAGAGTAAGTCCGATGATACTTTAGATAATCCAGATGATTCATCATCAGTTGATGGATATACTTATCTTACATATTCATTTAATGGTAAAAATGACCCTACAGCATTCGGAACTGTAGCTAATGTTTCCGACGCTTCCGCATCTTTAGTTTATGTATTTAAAGATAACAAACTTATAGAAGTTCGCTGGCAATATGGAAAGTTAGATGCTTCAGCTTATGATTCAATTATCGCTGATGCTTCGTCCCAATTTGGTCCTGCTACTTACAGCAGAGAATATTCAAATGGATACAAAGAATCCTGGTGGAGAACTAAAGATGTATTAATTTCATTTTTGTATCAGGACTCAGGAATTTCAATTTACTATAAATCTTTTAACTAAATATTATATAGACAAACAAAAACCACATCAAATTGATGTGGTTTTTGTTTGTCTATAATGCCTTCTTAATTGCATCCATTAATTCATCATATGTTTCAAATGCAGGAAGTTCAGGATATTCTTTCTTTATTTCCTCTGTACTTCTAAATAAAAATCCCGCTTTACTTGCTTTAATCATTCCAAGGTCGTTGTGACTATCACCGCTGGCAATTGTCTGATATCCGATTGACTGTAACGCTTTAACTGTTGTAAGTTTTGAATTTTCAATTCTCATCTTAAATCCTGTGATTTCACCATCTTCAGCAACTTCTAATGAATTACAGAAAATTGTAGGATATCCTAATTTTTTCATTAAAGGACCTGCAAACTGTGTAAATGTATCACTTATAATAATTACCTGAGTCATTGCTCTAAGTTCATCTAAAAATTCCTTAGCACCTGGCATAGGATCAATCTTTGCAATTGTATCCTGTATTTCTTTAAGACCTAATCCATGTTCTTTAAGAATGTTAATTCTATATTTCATAAGTTTATCGTAATCAGGCTCATCTCTTGTTGTTCTCTTAAGTTCAGGAATTCCTGTCTCCTCTGCAAATGCAATCCATATTTCAGGAACTAAAACTCCCTCTAAATCCAAACAAACAATGTTCATATCCATAATTTTATCCTCCAATTATTTTACTCAATTTTTTATTATAACAAATTCAACTTCAATTGTACATTTTGAAGTTATTTTTTTATTTAAACCCTCCCATAACTTAATTGACATGCCATTTTTGCAGTATTATCATATAAATTTATTTAAATATTATATATTTTAATATACATATAAATTTATGAAACGTATAAAAATAGTGTTTTAGGAAGTGATTTTTACCCTTATGGCAGAAAAAAACTTACAAACTACCTTAAATTAAAGTATCTCTGCTCTAGAACAGGAACGTCAATTTTTAGAAGTTCTTTGCAGAGACTATACTTCTGTGTATTACGCTGATTTATTAAATACGGATATGGATTAGGACTTTCTATTGGTAAGGAATTAGTTAATCTAATGAATGGAAGTATTGATGTCAGAATGAATGATTATATGTCTAAACCGATTGCTATCAATAAATTGCTGGGTATTCTTGCTAAGTATGGGAGAATCTGATGCGGCATTCGCTTCTTTTCTAACGCAATGAGTTCACATACAGTTCGATTCCGCTTCGCTACATCTCACTGATGCGGCATTCGCCGCATCACCAAAAAAGGAACAGGTTCTTTCTGAAAGCAAGCTTTCTCTAGAACCTGTTCCTTTTTTGGTGCATGTGGACTCATTGCTTACGCACAAAAAAAGCACCATCCCCGTAGTTGCACTACAGAAACGGTACCCGCAAATGCGCGATCAGGGGCTCGAACCCTGGACACCCTGATTAAGAG